>JAUXGI010000221.1 GCA_030622295.1 Planctomycetota bacterium | reverse complement strand
TGACAGTCCCCGTCGCTCACTTTCCATGATTCGTATCCGCCTGAGGCGGACTCCCCCTCGCACTCTTTGTCAGGCAAGCACATTGTGAAGGACCCTGCCCTGCGCGATTGTGGCGACGACGCGGGCGCCGTCTTCGACGGCCATCTCCAGCGGCGTGCGGCCGGAGCAGCCTTCGAGGCTTATGACCGCCATGTCCGCCGATTTTTTCTTCTCCAGCGTTCCCGTGCGTCTTGATACGCCGAGCGCCCTTGTGCCGTTTATGGTGGCCATGTCCCAGAACCTGGCCGGAAAGGTCTTTCGATGTTTCCGCGCCAGGAACTTAATCTCGTCGAGCACTGAGAGCGTGCCGCTGCTGGCGAGGCTGTCGGTGCCGAGCGCAACGTTCACGCCGGCATTAAGCAGCCTGTGCAGGGGGTGGTCCACGTGGCCGAAGAACTCGCTGCTGCGCGGACAGTATACCACGTGGCCGCCGGATTTCTTCACAATCTCGACCTCGTCCCGTGTAAGGTAGTTGCAGTGGACGAGCAGTGTTTTCCCGGACAGAACGCCGAGTGAGGCCAGGTATTTTATCGGCGTTGCAAGCGGGGGTTCCCAATCGTCGAGCGAAATCCCCATATCGCGCAGGAAAGCGGCGATGCCGCCGTCGTGGCCGTACAGGAAGGCGGCCTCTTCGGACGTCTCGGCCGAATGGACTGAAATCGGCAGGTCGTGCTTCCGGGCGAACTGCGCGCAAGCGGACATCAGTTCCGGCGAGACCGTGTACGGCGCATGGGGTGCGACGCCGATGCCGAGGCCTTCGAAGCGCTTCGCCGCCTCAAATCGGTCGCCTAGGGTGTCCATCGCGTCGGCGGCGCGGAACTTCTCGAAAGCGATTACTTCCAGGAGCGCGACGCATCTTATGCCGGATTCGGCGAGTGTTTTCAGTCCGGTCTCATCGCTTGAGACATTCGCCAGCGTTGTGGTGCCGGCCTGAATGGATTCGCGGAGGCCCGCATCCGTAGAGGTCAGGAAGTCTTCCCGGGCCATCCGGCGCTTTAATTCCACGACCTTTCGCAGCCAGTCTGTGAACGAGCCCCCGCGGGGCGCCAGTCCGCGCATGGCCGAGAGTTCAAGGTGCGTGTGGGCGTTGACAAGGCCGGGGACGATGGCGCACTCGCCGAAATCGACAACCTCACCTGAACCGCGTATGGATGAAGCCCGCCCAACGTCCGCTATGCGGCCGTTCTCGACGCGGAGGGCGCCGTTCTCAAGGAATTTTTTGGCGCTTTGCACGACGTATTTCGCGCGGAATATCATTGCCGTATCCAGTTTCTCCAATCGCCGGAGATGTCGCCGCGCTTTTTGTAGCGCTCCATGAGCCGCGGGCACAGGCAGCGGCGCTCCGAGCCTGCGACTGATATCGCGATGCGGGTGATTATTTCCGGAAACATCCGAACCGCCGCCTCCGCCTTCTTCATGTCTTCCGCGGATGCAAGACCCTCAAAGAGTTCGCCGGGCTTGAAGTCGCCCGGCCTGATGCCTTCGGCGTAATTCGTCACGTAGCAGATTGCGGCGTAGCACATCTCGAGTTCTTTTGCGAGAAAGACCTCCGGCGCGAGCGACATGCCGACAAGGTCAGCGCCGCACATTCCGTATTTGCGTATCTCCGCGGCGGTTTCCAGGCGAGGTCCCTCGGTACAGACGTAGGTGCCCGTGGAGGCACAATCCGCCAGGCCGGCGATTGCGTCGCGCGCGTGCCTGCGGAGGTCCGGGCAGAACGTCGGCGACTGGCGCACGAAGCCGACCCCTTGGCCCTCGAAAAACGTGGTCGGGCGATTCCGCGTCTCGTCGATAAGGTCGTCGATGATGACGAACTGCCCGATGCGGTAGTCCGTGTTTATCGCGCCCGGACCCGACCACGAGACGACCCGCGTGACGCCGAGGTCGCGCAGGGCGTAAATGTTCGCGCGATAATTGACGAACGGGCCGGTGACGGAGTAGCGCTGCTCGCCGTGCCGGGAGAGGAAATAGAACTCCGCGCCGCGTCTGGCGCTCACGAAATAAATCGGTTGCGATTGACCGAAAGGCGTCTCTCGCGGGCCGAGGCGCTCCCCCGTGATTATGTCTTCTGCGAGCAGCGCGTAAGCCCGGCTGCCGCCGATTATCGCCAACTTGTTCGGGTTATCGCTCATGGATGTCGTCTCTCGCCGGGCATTCCGGCAGTATATGAAGTGGGTGTGATTATATCACACAGACCGGAAGGGCGGGTAACAATATCCGGAGATGCACACGGCGGCGGAATCAGCGCAATGAAGGGATGAAAGGCGGGGCTGGAGACATTCTGATTGCATTGAGGCGGACCGGCAAACCGACGTCCGCCTTCGAGGTGCGTATTCAGCCGGGCACAACCAATACGCATCCACATCGCCGGCCACGCAGATTGCGCGACCTGCGGAACACGCCCGCGCCGGGGGCATCTTACGCGATGTGCTGAGCCGAGGACTGGCTCGAATCCGGGACAAGCGAAGGCTTCATCATCCGCTTTGCCCGGGCAAGACGCGTGCGCACCGTCGCCACGCTCATGCCGAGTTGCCTGGAAATCCCGGCATATGAACAGCCGTCCATGTACTTCATCACGACGAGAGTCCTGAGGTTTTCGGGCAACAGCCCTATGGCCTTCCAGACCGCATCGCGTTCGTCCTTTGTGAAGTCGGACGGTCTTTCCCCTTGATGCGACCCGTTGTCGTCGGCGCATCTGGAAATGTCATCCACAAGAAGGGGCAGACGTTTCCCGGAGCGGACCCAATTGAGGGCGGTATTCGCGGCGATTATGGCGAACCAGCCCTCCAGGAGTGAGTGGTCCTTGACTCCGCCGAGCGACCTGTATGCCTGGACGAAGACATCCTGCGTCACATCCAGCGCATCGCGGCGATTGCGCGTGTATCGGATGGTGATGTTGAAAACATGGTCCGAATACTTATCGACGAAATAACCAAAAGCCTCTTTATCACCGTCCAGAACCTGCCTGGCGACGTACACATCGCGTGAACAGTTCTCTGACATATCTCCTCCACGAATTTCAAAATAGTGAACTGTTTCGGGATCAACATTATGAGGCCATTATGGCCGCATTCACGTCTCCGTATCTTCTCCCCGGTATTCCACGCAAACACCGCCGTGCGTCCTGTTGATGAGGGCCGCCCTCGGCCCTCCGCGACCTCCGTATTCAGACCAAACAAAAATGCCAAAACAACCAAACGGTTATTCTGGCAACCCGGCTATCCAAACCGACACCACCCCTGCTGTCGTGAGGGGGGATGCAAAAACTGATTCGGCTATTCAGACCCGTAGTTTTCCTGCTCCCGATACCATCGGGACGGTTTTTTCAAAATAACCAAACTCCATCACATTGTCACGGGGATTATACCACCAAAAGCCGCCCAAGTCAAGGGGGCAAGTAAGAATTTTTGGAAAGTGAGCAACAGGGACTTGAATCGGACTGAATCCAAAATCCAACATCCACAATCCAATACAGCCACAGATAACCACAGATAAACACAGATACTTCTGACTTCTGACTACTGACCTCTGACTTCT
>JAUXGI010000391.1 GCA_030622295.1 Planctomycetota bacterium | reverse complement strand
GGCCGGTTGGTGTTTGCAGCAGGCGCTCGAAAAATTTCTCAAGGCCTTTCTCCTTGCCCATGGCTGGAAACTGCGGCGTATGCACGATCTGGCCACACTTCTGGACGATGCGCTCTGCTATGAGCCGTCACTTGAACAGTATAGGGCAGTCTGCGAGAAGGTGACCGCCTTTTACTTTATCAATCGATACCCGTTTGTCGCGCCGCAGGACATTTCTGAAAACGACGTTCGGGAACCGTGGGACCAGGCCAAACCGCTCGTTGAACTCCTTACCCGCAAAACTCTCAATTCTTCAAACGGGTAGTTTCCAGATTACAGATAAACCACATCCGAGGTGTCGGCGGGTCGTTTTCGCGGGGTTACTCGGGGAGTCCGGGAGAATTGGAATACTCCATAGTCATACCGGTTTACAATGAAGAGGAGTGCCTGCGGGAACTGTTCGCCAGGCTGGATGAAACCCTGCCTGTGCTGGACGGCGAGTATGAGATAATCTTCGTTGACGACGGCAGCGCCGACCGCAGCCCGGAGATGTTGAGGGAACACGCGAAAGCGAATTCCCATGTCCGCGTCATTGAGTTCGAGGAGAACTGCGGCCAGTCCGCCGCATTCGACGCCGGCTTCAAGGCCGCGCGCGGCGAGATAGTCGTCACGATGGACGCTGACCTGCAGAACGACCCCGCCGACATCCCGAAACTCCTGGAAAAACTGGACGAATGCGACGCCGTGAGCGGCTGGCGGGCAAAGCGGCAGGACCCCTTCCTGAAACGCATATCCACGAAGATAGCCAACTGGGTGCGGAACAGGTTGTCGGATGAAGACGTGCACGACAGCGCCTCATCGCTTAAGGTCTTCAAGCGTGAAGCTCTCATGAAAGTCAGGATGTTCAACGGCGCGCACCGTTTCATGCCGACGCTCATAAAGATGGAGGGTTGCAAGGTAACCGAAGTCCCGGTGACCCACCATCCGCGCCACGCCGGTGAAGCAAAGTATGGAATCGGCAACAGGATGTTCCGCGCGTTCTACGACCTGATAGGCGTGCGCTGGATGAAAAAGCGCAGACTGAAATATCGCATCAAGGGAGAATCGTGATGGACCTCGTATCTCAGTGGTTCGAGAAGTTATTCCGCGATCTGGGCTGGTGGTACACTATCGGATTTGTGGGACAGATTGTGTTCGGAGCGCGGTTCGTCGTCCAGTGGATAGTATCCGAGCGTAGAAAGCAAAGCATAATCCCGATTCATTTCTGGTACCTCAGCCTGACAGGCAGCCTGTTGCTGCTTACCTATGCCGTCGGCAGGGTGGACCCCGTTTTCGTGCTGGGCCAGTTGTTCAACAGTTTCGTATACGTTCGCAACCTGATGTTCATCCATCGAAGAAAGACGGCGGTCGAACCGCACGGACTAATCATAAAATGAATAACCGCCAACCAACGCACATCACGCCGGCACCGCCTGAAACCGGCCCAAGCCCGGAAACAACCCCTCCACGCGCGTCCCCCGGTCTGGAGAGGTGTGCGCTTGTGATACTGGCGGTGGTTTCCGCCGGCATGATTCTTGTCGCGCTGAACAACAGAGACCTGTGGAACCCCGACGAGCCTCGCTACGCACAGGTGGCGCGGGAGATGGTCCAGGGTGACGAATACATACTCCTCCGGCTCAACGGCGAGAAATATCCGGACAAGCCGCCGCTCTACTTCTGGCTTGTTATTCTCTGTGCCAAACTTACCGGCGGAATCAACGAGGTCTCGGCCCGGATGCCCTCGGCGCTTGCGGGCGTGGGTGTGGTGTTGATGACCTTCGCGCTGGGCAGGCGGCTGTTCGGCGTGCGCGCGGGCTTTATCGCAGCGCTCGTCCTGCTCTCCAGCGTC
>JAUXGI010000092.1 GCA_030622295.1 Planctomycetota bacterium | reverse complement strand
GGGGTCCGCCGGGCAGCGGCAAGACGACGCTGGCGCACGTCGCCGCCGCGATGACCGGAAAGCGCTTCGTGGCCTTCAGCGCCGTCACCGCCGGCGTCAAGGACGTCAGGCAGGTTATCGCCGAGGCCCACCGGCTGCTCGCGGCCGAGAAGCGCGGCACGATACTATTCGTCGATGAAATCCACAGGTTCAACAAGGCCCAGCAGGATGCCTTCCTTCACTGCGTGGAAGACGGCACGATAACGCTGATAGGCGCTACGACGGAAAACCCGTCCTTCGAGGTCAACCCGCCGCTCCTCTCAAGGTGCCAGGTGGTCGTGCTTACCGCCCTCGGGCGAGATGAACTCGAAAAGATACTCGACGCGGCGCTTTCCGACGAGGAGCGCGGTCTGGGCGCATTGAAACTGACGGTGACGGATGAGGCGCGCGAATTCCTGCTGCAGATAGCGCACGGCGATGCGCGGGCGCTGCTGAACTTCCTGGAGTTGTCCGCGCTCAAGGCCGGGCAGGAGAAGAAGAACCTCCTGGATGTGCCGCTGGTGGAGTCGGCCGTCGCCAAACGCGCCTTACTTTACGATAAGGCGGGAGAGGAGCACTACAACATAATCTCAGCGCTGCATAAGTCGATGCGCGACAGCGACCCCGACGCGGCGCTCTACTGGCTTGGCAGGATGCTCCAGGGTGGCGAGGACCCGATGTACATCGTGCGGCGCATGGTGCGCTTTGCGTCCGAGGATGTCGGCGTTGCCGACCCCCAGGCGCTGCCCCTGGCGGTTGCGGCGATGCAGGCCGTTCACTTCCTCGGTATGCCCGAGTGTGATACCGCCCTGGCGCAAATGGCGATATACCTGGCCACGGCGCCCAAGTCAAATTCCGCCTACGCAGCCTACGGCCGCGTGAAGCGCGAAATAAAGGAATCCGGCCCGCAGCCCGTACCGCTGCACATACGCAACGCGCCCACGCGACTGATGAAGGAGTTGGGCTACGGCAAGGGATACGGGTATGCGCATGACTACGAGGAAGGCTTCGTTCTGCAGGAGCATTTGCCGGAAGCGCTCAAGGGCAGGAGATTTTATGAACCAAAGGAAATCGGCTTTGAGCGCGAGATTCTCAAACGTCTGAGATACTGGCGCAGCCTCGCGCGAAAGGCAAAGAAAAACCCTCAACTAAAGGAGTCAGACTCCTCCAGTTGAGAGTTTTTGGGTTGCCGGAATTGAAGTTTGCAGGGGCGATTGCCGATTCAGAGGGGCGAGGGGGTCAGACGCTGAGGAGGAGGGCCGTCCGCCTGGGGCGGAACGGCCCGACGGGAAGGGTCTGACTCCCCGGTTCAAGAAAAAAGGGTCGCACCCTTTTTTTCAGAGTTCGGAGTATACTTGACGGGCACTTACAACACAGAAAAAAAGGGCATGACCCTTTTTTCGCGGCATGGTTGAGCGAACTCTCACCCTGTACTTTCTTGTCGGCCCGACGGCCTCCGGCAAGACCGAGGTCGCGCTTGCCCTCGCGCGTGCCCTCGACGCAGAGATTGTCTCCATGGACTCCATGGCTGTCTACAGGGGCATGGACGTGGGGACGGCCAAGCCTGCGAAAGAGGAACGCGCGCAGGTCCCCCATCACCTCATCGATATTGTGCAGCCCTGGGAGTCGTATACCGTTGCCCGCTATCTGCGGGACGCTGAAACAGCGATAGGGGATATCCGCAGCCGCGGCAAGCAGGTCCTCTTCGTCGGCGGAACGGGGCTTTACCTGAAGCGCTTTCGGGAGGGCCTTTTCCGCGGACCGGGCGCGAATCAGGACGTTCGCAGGCAATTGCAGCAACGCGCCGAAGAAGAAGGCGCTCCCTCGCTTCACGCGCAACTGGACACGCTCGACCCTCCCGCTGCGGCGCGCCTGCATCCCAACGATGCGCGGCGAATCATCCGTGCCCTTGAGGTATGCCTGGTGGCCGGTCGTCCCATGTCCGTGCTTCAGGCCGAATACCGGAAGGAGTTCGAAAAGGAACGGAGAGAGCGCCTGGGCGTGGGAAATGTTGAATACGGGCTAGTTGCCCTGCGCAGAAGCAGAGACGAACTCGACGACAGAATTCGGGCGCGCAACCGGCGCATGTTCGAGCAGGAACTGGTGGATGAAACGCGCCGCCTGGCAGCGCAGTGCGCACGGCACATTTCCCGCCCGAACGACCTGCCGGAGCCGTGGGCCTGTTACATGGGCAAACAGACATCACGCGCCCTAGGCTACTTCGATGTCCTGCGACACGTCAACGGCGAAATCACGCTGGAGGAGTGCGAGGGACTTGTGTACACACATACCCGGCAGTTCTCAACCAAGCAGATGACGTGGTTTCGCTCGTTTCAGGACATGTACTGGCTGGACCTGACGCCCCGCACTCCGGCGGCCCACGCCGCCGAGCAGGCGTGCGCAATGCTGCGCTCACGGGCTGCTCGTCAATTTGAGTAAGAAAGGTGTTTGCGCGGGCGCTCACCCGGAGAATATAATGTCGTCATGCCATCAGCGACCATTTTTGTCCGTCTTTAGATGATGAAGAAACACAAAAAGCAGGCCCGGAAAGGCCGGGCGAAGCGGGAGGCGATGATTGCGCCCTTTCTGTTCGTCGCGTTTGTGTGCTGGTACGCAATATGCGAGGACGGAACGGTATGCTCCAACGACGGCTCCGCCTACGCGCTGACGAAGTCCATCGCGGAGAGAGGAAGTCTCTCACTCGGTGAAGAGGAGGAAATGCTCCATTTTGAGGAGGAGGGAATCCCCGTACGCTACACGGATAACACGCCGGAGAATGCGGAAAGGTACTGGATGCTGACGGAAGCCACCGATGTGGCGATTAGAGATGGAAGGCTTTACACGGACCGGAGTCCGGGCGCCTCGTTTCTGGCGGTGCCCTTCTATTACGCGGGTGCGGCGACGGTCAGGCTGCTGCCGCCGGAAAAGGCGTCTTTCTTTCACACGACGGCACAGGTCCGCAGGCGGCGGGATGAAGGTTATTGGCAGACTCTGGTCACGATGTACAACCTCGGAAAAAGCCGCCAGGAGGTGCCTCTGCCGAGGGAGAGGGGATTTGGCAAGCAGGCGGTGAGGTTTTACCGGATGGGGTGGAACAACGAGCCTCTTCCCCCGGCCCCGACTGTAAGTCCCGCGGAAAGGACGAGACAGTATTTCGCCACGCTGCTGCCCGGCGCGGTGACGGCGCTCGCGGTGGCGTTGATTTTTCTTACCTGTCGGTTAATGGGATTGAGCCTGCCCGCCGCCGTGGGAGCGGCCCTTGCCTACGGTCTGTGCACCATGCATTTGAGGTACGCAACGACCCTGTTTACGCACTCGGTCGCCGGCTTCTTTGTCGTGCTCTCGCTTTACCTGACGTTGCGCATAGGCGTGGCCGGCAAAAGAACCGCGGCGAATTACCTTGTGCTGGGGCTGGCCATGGGGCTGGCTTTCGTATGCGAGTATCCCAACGCGCTCTTCTGTGCGGGGTTTCTTGTTTATCTTTTCATACGTGACCTCATCCGCAGGGTATCGCTGAGCAAATCAATAGTGCTTTACGGACTGCTGGCGGCGGGGGCGATTGTCCCGCTGGCGGCGTTCGGGGCTTATAACCATTGCTGCTTCGGCAAGGTCTTCACCACCTCCTACGGATACCAGGCGGGTTTCGATTTCAACAAGGACCTTTTCGAGGCCTTCAGCGTTCCTCTGGATGAGGGACTGAGATTGCTGCTGTTTAGTCCGGACAAACAGGGTGTTCTTGTGGCGAGCCCCTTGATGATACTGGCGGTTCTTGGATTCTACCATTTTTACCGGACGCGGCGCGGCGAAGCCATAATGGTGTCGGTGTTGTTTGTATTGATGCTGCTTATCATGTCGAAGAAGACGGTGACTACAGGCGGCGCCACGCATGACCCGCGCTATATTGCGGCAGGTATGGGGCTGCTTGTCCTGGGCGCGGGATTTTTCCTCGAGGGCACGCTGAGAGCGCGACGCGCCGAACTCCGGTACCTCGGCCTGGCGATTTTCGCCGGACTTTTCATCTATTCGGCGGTTAAGCAGTTTTCTTACTACCTGACATTCATGACGAACATGGAACCGGCGGAGAGGCTGGCGAGTCTCGGGTTGACCTTCCCGGGGTTTTCCAGACTAATCCTGATATACCCTGCGGCTGCTCTCGCGGGATTTGTGTGGTACGTTGTCCAAAAGAGGATGTCTCCGCCTGAAGTCGGAGATGCGCCTGGAGGCGCGAAGAAGAGCGTCGCAAAAACGGGCCGGAAAACCTCAAGGCATCGGAAAAAACGAAAATGAACGTCGAGAAAATCCAGACCGAAAAGCGCGTGCGCAAATTCAGCAAGGTAATTGCGGTAATGCCCGCCTACAACGCCGCCGCCACAATCGAAAAGACCTATCGGGATATCCCCCCGGGCTGCGTCGATGAGGTGATAGTGGTGGACGATTGCAGTTCCGACAATACGGCGGAAATCGCCCGGAAACTCGGTCTCACCGTAATCGTTCACGAGAAAAACACCGGCTACGGCGGGAACCAGAAGACCTGCTACGACGAGGCGCTGAAGCGCAACCCGGACGCCATAATCATGATTCACCCCGACTACCAGTACGACGGCCGGCTGATTCCGCACTTCCTCGGGTTCATGGAAAAGGGGATATGCGATGTGATGCTGGGCAACCGAATACGAACCCGGCGCGAGGCGCTGGAAGGCCGCATGCCGCTTTACAAGTACATCAGCAATCGCATCCTGACAATCATCGAAAACATTGTGATGGGGCAAAACCTCGGTGACTTTCACTCGGGTTTTCGCATATACACGCGAGAGGTGCTTGAGACGATTGACTATCGCAGGAATTCCGACGATTTCGTTTTCGACACGCAGTTCCTGGCACAGGCGGCGCACCTGGGATTCAGACTGGGAGACGCGCCGATACCGGTGCGCTACTTCCCCGAGGCGAGTTCAATCAAATTTCGGCGGAGCGTGAGATACGGCCTCGGTACGCTGGGGGTCCTTCTAAAATACCTGGTTCAGAAAATCGGCCTCGCAAGGTTCTCAATCTTCAAGCCGAAGAATCGGTAACAGGCCGACATGAAGCCGCCCCCCGAAACCTCAGGCCAGATGCTCCACGAGTATCTTCATGCCGATGCCGATGAGGATGAGGCCGCCGAGGATTTCGACGCCGTGGGAAAAGCGTGCTCCAACAAACCTGCCCAGATTGATACCGGCGGCGCTCAGGAGCGCCGCGACCACTCCGATAACAATCGCGGGATACAGGATGTGCACGTCTATCATGGCCAGGCTTGCCCCCACGGCCAGGGCGTCTATGCTCGTCGCCACTGAGAGAACAATGAGCGTAACGCCGCGCGTGGGATCGCCTCGTTTCCTCACCTTGTCAGCGCGCACCCCCTCCCATATCATTTTCCCTCCCACCAGCGCCAGCAACCCGAAAGCCGCCCAGTGGTCAAATGCGGCGACATATCCGTGGATGCCCCTTCCTGCAAGCCAGCCGATTACCGGCATCAGAAACTGAAAAAGACCGAAATGAAATGACATGCGGAAAATCTGCCTGAACGTAACCTTCCCAAGCGCCATACCGGTGCCAACAGACACCGCAAAGGCATCCATGGCTAAGCCAAGCGCTATCAGGAAAACCACGGGAAGG
>JAUXGI010000018.1 GCA_030622295.1 Planctomycetota bacterium | reverse complement strand
GAATGGACACGAACAGGATGTCGGTTACGGTTATCCGGTCAAAACTTTCGGAAGAACTTGGCGAGCATGTCGGCGAAGAAGGCGGCGGCGACCAGTATGACGCCGAGCATGAAGAGCATCAGGTCGAATTCGCGTATGTCGGGCATATAAACGCCGTAGGCCTGCGTAAGAGCGTTGAGCACGAATACCTTTACCAGCAAAACGAAGAACACGAAGCCCGCAACCGGCAGCAGCACCTTCATGGGCTTGAAGTACATGATTGTGCGGAAAATTATCAGGAAGAAGAAACCGGAGTCCCTTATCGGATGAAACGTCGATTGGCCTTTGCGGGAAAAGTAGTCGATATCGACGTATTTCACGTCAAGGTTGCTGGCCAGGTATGCCAGTGTCTGCGTGCTCACCCAGGAGTGCCGCTCGGGCAGCAGGTGGTAAAAGCGCCGGACCGTCGAGCGCCTGAAGGCCCGCAGGCCGCTGTTGAGGTCGGGTATGGTGAACGTGGTGACGTACTCGGCCAGTTTCCGCAGGAACCACTTGGCCGGCTTGCGCAGGAACTTTATGGTGCCGGCTTCGGTCCTTCGCGCGCCGACGACCATGTCGTAGCGGTCCATGTAGGAAAGCAACTTCGGAATGTCCCGGACGGGGTAGGTGTTGTCGGCGTCCGTGAAGACGATGATGTCGTATTTCGCCGCCTCAATACCGTTCATGCGGGAGCGGCCGACGCCTTTGTTTCGCACGTGGCTGACAAGCCGCGCCCAGGGGCGCTCCTCCACAACCTTCACGGTGGAGTCGGTGGAGCCGTCGTCAATGACGAGAATCTCGTACGGGCGGCCGTCGGCGTCCATTGCCTCCCGGATGTTGTCGAGGTCTTCACCGAGTGCGGCTTCCTCGTTGAAGGCGGGTATGACGATGCTGACGCCTTCACGGTCCGGCGCGTCTTGCGGAAATGGCTCGTTCATGAAGTGCTCCCCCCTCGTTGATAAATATGATTACGTGATTCTATCCGCCGCAAATTTTATTGCAACTTGTTTTTCCCGCCGGGCAAGGCCCGGCCGCCTCATTCAAGTATGGGGCGTATATTTGCCGATTCTAAATTAAAGTGCGGCTTTTGATTGGCCGCTTAGTGAATGAAGAGGCGCGCGCCCGAGGTGCGCCCCGTGAGGGTCAAATCCGTCAATTGGGAACGACATTCCACGGAAACGGTCTCACCGGCGGCACGCCCTCTCCATTCACATATATCCTTTCAACTATCTGAACGGCGAATCCGGCGGAGTGATAGCACAAAAATCATTTCTCCTCTACGCGGCCAACCAGGCGAGCGTGCTTGTGCGGCTGGTGACGGTGGCGATCGTTGCGAACATCCTCGGCGCGGCGAGCATCGGGGTGATTGCGTTCGCGTACGCCTTCATCGGCTTCTTCCTCTTCCTCTACAAGTTCGGCCTGGACACGGTGCACATGCGCAAGATCGCCGACGGGAACGACGTGGGCGAATGCGTGGGCGCGTATTTCCTGCTCAAGGCCCTTGCGACAATCGGCACGACAGCGCTCATTGCGGCTCTGATAATTGCGGGCGGTGCGTTCGGCTATCAGTTCGGCGGCGCGACGGAAAAGATCGTTATTGTGCTTGTGCTGATTTCCGTGGCCATCGGCCATTTCTTTGACTTCCCTATGGCCACGTTTACGGCGCGGCGCGAGATAGCGCGCAAGGTGACCATCGGCACGCTGAGGTCCGTGCTGGACCTGCCGATAGTGCTCATCGTGCTGCTGGCGGTCGGAATGCGAAACGTGCAGGGCCTGGCGCTCGGGCACCTGATAAACGAGATAGTGGCGGTGAGCATAGGTATTGTCCTGTACCGTCGCGCGGCGCGCGCGGACGGCTACCGCATGCGCCTGCCGCGGTGGAAACTCGTGCGCGAGTACGCAATGTTCGCCCTGCCGATGCTCGGCAGCCTGGGCCTCGGCAGCCTGGCGGCGAACGTGGACCTTGTGATGGTGGAAGAGTTCATGGGCAACGCGGCGTCGGGGAATTACTACGTCGTCAGCCGCATATCCGCGGCGGTGCTGGGCATTGCCGCGGCGTTGATAACGGTGGTGCTGCCCACCGCCGCGAGGCTCTATTCGCGCGGCGAGTCGGCGGACATCGGGCGCCTGTTGCGGCGGGCCGAGCGGTTCCTGAGCATGATGATTGCGTTTCTGGCGATGGGAATGTTCGTCTTCGCCGAGGAAATCATGTTGATTTTCGGCGAGGACTTTGCCGGGCTGGCGCCGACGATAATGCGCGTCTTCGCGGTAATCACTTTCCTGTTCGCGGTGAACCGCCCGTTTGACAGCGCGGCGATTATATCCAACAGGCCCTGGATACACTTTCACCTGACGATAGTTCTCCCGATAGCGAACATCGCCCTGTACCTCGTGCTGATTCCCAAGAGCCTCTTCGGCGTGCGGATGCTCGGGCTGGGAGCAGTGGGCAGCGCACTGGGGACGGCGTTCTTGGCGATAGTGGGCTTCCTGATGGCCCGGCTTGTGGCGAAATGGCTGCTTGGGGTGAAGACGTACAGGGGCATACTGGTGCACGTGATTGCGGCGGGTGTCGTGGGCGCGGCCTGCTGGCTGGCGAAGCCCTGGCTGCTCGCGGGAGGGCGCTGGGAGGTCCTTGCAGGAACCGCCGCCTTGAGCCTCGTTGCGCTGGGAACCTATCTGGGCCTGCTTCGCCTGGGAGGTGAGTTCTCCGCGAGAGACGTCAGGTTCATACTGGCCATGATGAATCCGGCGAAGATGAAGGCGCAGTTCGCGGAAGAGGTTTTCGCGCGGACCGAGAGGGCACCGGACAAGGGGAATGCCCCCGAGCTTCGTGACCCCCTTTATAAGAGGAAGCGGCGCGAATCGAATGAGAAAGACGGCGATAATTGATTACGCCATAGCGACGAACGACGTGGCCGAACTCATGCGCGGGTTCGACTCCGATGCCACGGTGGGGCGCATCGTACTGTTCCGCTCGCGCATACCACCGGTCTGCGAGGAGTGGGCGGGGAAAACGCGCCTCTCCGAAGACTGCTTCGAGGATACGGATTACCGCGAGATTGACAGGCACGTCTACAGCCTGGTGCGGGAGTGGTATGACAGCGCTCAGACGGGCACGGGAGCGGGAATCACGGAATTTCGAGGCGTGAAACTCGGCGGTTTCGTCGAATACAAACTCGCCGAGGTCCTGCTGCGGATTTACAAGGACGCGACGGCGCTGAGCCGCGTCATCAAAGACGGCGGCGCTTCGCTCGTCCTTTGCTGCGAATCGCCTGAATTTCGAGAGACCGCGATACACGTCTGCCGCGAGCGCGGAGCGGGGTTTGAAGAGAAGCGCAGGCCGCCGCGCCCCGTGACGCACTCCATTTACGACTCCGTGGAGTGGAGCGCGGTGGAAAAAGGGATAATAGAAATACTTGAATCGCTGGTCTATCTTGACGTGCCCTGTGCCGACCGGGAGCGGCGCATCCTGTTGCACGACGGGTCGCGCTTCCGCGTACCGTTCGCGGAAGCAGGTTATGGGACGGAGGAACTCAACCTGCGCGAACATCCGGCGGGGTTTTTGAAAGTGTTGCTGCGCAACCTGCCGGCGATAATCCGCGCACGCTTCCAGGCCGGGAAAGTCAAGCGCGAAGCATCGTCTCATTTCGCAGAGACCTGGAAGAGGCTCGAAGCGGACGACAAATTTCATTCCGTCTTCAGGTACGGCGGTTTGACGCTGTGGCCGCTGGTAAGACCGTATCTTCGGGAAATATTCCTGCGGCGTTTCCCCGCCATCGCCGCTGCGATTGCGTATCGCCGCCACATCCATAAGACGCTCGGGGTGGAGGCAATCATAGTCAACGACGATGTGCAGTTGATAAAGAAAATCGACCTGGCGGCCGTGGAAGGGCCGTCGCTCTACATGCAGCACGGCGTGTCGGGCGAATCCAACGGCGAGAACGTCGTGACAACCGACATGCTGGCGACGTGGGGGGAGGCGGACAGGGAGTGGTACAGAGCCCTGGGCAGCAACGACCTGGAGAAAATCGCGGTTACCGGCAATCCCCGTTTCGACAGGCCGGCACGCCACCTCGACGCGCCTCCGAAGGCGTGGAAGGACGAACTTATGGAGAGGCTGAATCTCCAGGACCTCTCAGACCTCGTGGTCTTCGCGGCGCAGGTGGCGCCGAAGCGTTCGGCCTACGACACGGACGACGAGGAAGAGGTGCTGGCGTGGGGGATATGCCGGGCGATGGCGCACTTCCCGCACAAGAGGCTGATTGTCAAGTTGCACCCCCGCCAGCGAAGCCGCGAGGGGATGTACCGCGAGATTGCGGAGAGATGCGGTCTGAAGGGATACGGAATCATCCGCGATATGCAGTTGAGCCGGTTGCTGGCGCACTGCGAACTCTTCATCACGGAAAGCAGCACCGCCGCGTACGAGGCTCTCCTGTGGGACCTGCCGATACTGATTGTGAACCTGACAAGACGTGAAGACATAGTGCCATACGTGCCGGGTGGAGTGGCCCTGGGGGCATACAATGAGCGACATATCGTCCCGGCGCTAAAAAAACTCCTGGAAGATGGCGAAAGCAGGAATAGGCTGGCCGCGAATCGAGGCCGTTTCATAGAGCGTTACCTGTACCGAATGGACGGGCGTGCCTCGCACAGGGTGGTCGAGTTGCTGGGGCGCATGGCGGGTGGCGAGATGAAAGCGCTCGGGGAGTCAGACCCCTCCCGTCGGCCCCGATAAATCGGGGCCTCCTCCTCGGCGTCTGCCCCCCTTTGCGGGACCGGCGTCTGACCCCCGGCCCCCTCGGCAATTACAAGTTGCACGCGGCAGGCGAGGCGGTATAATGAGGCCGCACCCCACATCCATGAGGGAACGGCCCCTGTTTCTATTTCCACCTGGAGTCATTTCAAAAGCATGTCGGATTCAGCAAAACTTTACGTGGCGTTCCTGTGGCATCAGCATCAGCCGTACTACACCAATGACCTGACCGGCGAGACGATACTGCCGTGGGTGCGGCTGCACGGGATAAAGGACTACATCGGCATGGCGCGCCTGCTGGAGCGGCACCCCGAAACGCGCATGACGATAAACTACGTGCCTTCGCTGATTAAGCAGTTGCTCGACATGGCGGAGCGCGGCCATGAAGACATGTTCATGAAACTGGCCCGGAAACCCGCGGCCGACCTGACCGAGGACGAGCGCGAGTTCATCCTGCGAAACTTCTTCATGGCAAACCGCCAGAACATGATAGAGCCTTACCCGCGCTACAGGGAACTCCTCATGAAGCGGGACTTCACCGACAGGAAGGTCGGCGACCTCCTGCGGAAATACTCGGACCAGGACTTCCTGGACATACAGGTGCTGGCGAACCTGGTGTGGTTCCACGGTACGGTCCTGGAAGAGGAGCCGGAATTGCGCTCCCTGCTCGGCAGGGGGGGGGACTATACGGAAGAAGAGAAGCGGTTTGTGCTGGACAAGGAAATAGAGGTGCTCGGGCAAATAGTTCCCCTGCACCGAAGGCTCATGGAGCGGGGGCAGATTGAGTTGACGACCACGCCGTTCTATCACCCCATCCTGCCGCTGCTTGTGAACATGGAAAGCGCCAAGCGCTGCATGCCCGGCGTCATACTGCCCGAATGCAGAACAGACCATTACGACGACGCGGTGACGCAGGTGCGCAGGGCAATCGAATACCACGAGAAGGTCTTCGGCCGGAAGCCCTGCGGGGTCTGGCCCGCCGAGGGTTCCGTCTCCGAGGAAATACTGCCGATACTGATGGACCACGACATACGCTGGATAGCCACCGATGAGGAGATACTGGAGCACTCGGTCCAGAGATTCATAACGCGCGATAGCGAAGGGCACGTGCAGAACCCCGACGTCCTCTACAGGCCCTACCTGCTGGAGAGGGAGGGCGGTTCGATGTCGATTGTGTTCCGCGACCACAATCTGAGCGACCTGATAGGCTTCCAGTACGGCCGCAACCCGCCGGAGGCGGCGGTGGAAGACTTCATTTCGCGCCTGCGGCATGTGGCTGACCAGTACCACGGCACGCCCATGCTGGCCGCCGTAATCCTGGACGGAGAAAACGCCTGGGAGTACTTCCCCAACCACGGGATAGAGTTCCTCTCCGCCCTCTACACGCGCCTCTCGGGCATGACGGATATCCGGACGACCACGATATCCGATTTCCTCACGGGACATCCGCCCGTGAGCAGGATAGGCTCGCTCTTTCCGGGTTCATGGATAAACCACGATTTCTATATCTGGATAGGTGACACCGAAGACGTCAAGGGATGGGAGCACCTCAACCGCACAAAAGAGTATCTTCTGTCAAAGAAATCTTCGGGAAATTACGATAGTGAAATCATCTCGCGCGCAGAAGAAGAGATACTGATAGCACAGGGAAGCGACTGGTACTGGTGGTTCGGTTCCGACCACGGCTCGGCCAACGACCGTGAGTTCGACGCCCTCTTCCGGGCACACCTCAAGAACGTCTACGCGCTGTTCGGGGACGAGTATCCGAACTGCCTGGACGTGCCGATAAAGAAGTCCGTGGCGCGCGAGATCTTCACGCCGCCCCGTTCACTGCTGAGCGTCAGGCTGGACGGACGGGTGTCGAACTTCTTCGAGTGGCTCGGCGCGGGGCATTGTTCCGGCGAGCCTCAACAGAGTGTAATGGAACAGGTGACGGACAATCTGATTACCGACGTCTACTTCGGTTTCGACCGGGACAACATGTATGTGCGTGTCGACGGCGTTCGAAACCTGTGCGAAATACTTGACGACGGCCACGGGATAAGGCTGAAATTCATCTATCCGCGCGAAGCCGACCTGGAGATATGCCCCGAGAAGACGCCTGAAGGCGCATACAGGGTGCAGGCGCACGACCTTGCGCCGTCCGCCGAGCCTGCAAGGGCGTGTGTTGACCGCGTGCTGGAGGCGGCCGTGCCGTTCGAATGCCTGGGACTTCGCGAAGACAGGACGGCGAACTTCTTTGTGGAGGTCCTGAAGGACGACAGGGTCCTGGAGCGCCTGCCTGCAAGCGGGCCGATAATCATAACGGCGCCGACTGCGGAATTCGACGTCGGCGTGTGGTAAATCAGATGGACGCACCGCGAGGGGGTCAGGAGTTTATCCCGACAAACGCGGGCCGGGGGTCAGACCCCCGATTCACTAAACGGCAACAGGCAACGGGCAACAGGCAATCCGCCTGAGGCGGATCTCCGAAGCCATGCGAAGCGAAAGTAAAAGACCCCGCAAGGCGGGGCTCCTCAGCGTCTGACCCCCTCGCGGTAAAGACTCTTCATGCAAAACTTGTTGGGAAGGATGCACGACAATGCCCGAACTCAGGAAAGACCCCATCACCGGCCGCTGGATAATCATCGCCACCGAGCGCGCAAAGAGGCCGACCGACTTCATCACCGAGGACCAGCCCGTCAAGGCGAGTTTCTGTCCCTTCTGCGAGGGCCATGAAGACAAGACGCCCCCCGAGATAATCGCATATCGCCGAAAAGGCACCCAGGCCAACACCCCGGGCTGGCGCGTGCGCGTCGTGCCCAACAAGTTCCCCGCCCTGAAGATCGAAGGCAGCCTGAACAAACGCGGCGAGGGAATCTATGACAAGATGAACGGCATCGGCGCACACGAGGTCATCATCGAAACGCCGGGGCACGAGATATCGCTCACCGCGCTCGAAGATGAGCATGTGCAGGAAGTGCTCTGGGCCTACCGCGACAGGTTGATTGATTTGAAAAAGGACAGGCGCTTCGTCTACGGCATGATCTTCAACAACGTAGGGGTGGCCGCGGGGGCGTCGCTGGAGCACACGCACTCCCAGTTGATAGTCACACCGACCGTCCCGAAGGCCGTTCTGGAAGAGATGCGCGGTGCAGAGGCTTTCTACAACTATCGCGGCAGGTGCATCTTCTGCGACATGATCCGGCAGGAAATCGAAAGCGAGGACCGCATAGTCTTCAACTTCAACAACTTCATTGCCTTTACGCCGTTCGCGGCCAGGTTCCCTTTCGAGACATGGATACTCCCGAAGGCGCACAACTCGAACTTCGAGAACCTGCAAAAACTCGGCATAGAGGAACTGGCGGCGATTCTCAAGGGCGTACTCCTGAAACTCGAGAAAGCCCTCGACTATCCACCCTACAATTACGTTATACACACCGGCCCCTTTGATAAAAGCGACCTCAACTATTATCACTGGCACATCGAGGTCATCCCGCGCCTGACCAAGGTGGCGGGGTTCGAGTGGGGGACCGATTTCTATATTAACCCCGTGCCGCCGGAAAACGCTGCCCAGTTTCTCAGGGAAATCAAGTTGGACCAGAACCCCACCCGCACAATCGGCGTCTCCGAGAAGAGCAACCGGTGAAAGGGGCCGGTCGGTAATGCAATAAAACCCGTGCAACCGGATTTGTCCTTCTCGCGTTTCCCAACCCATTCGGAGTGAACATGGAAATCCTGATGCTTTCAAGCGAAGTAACGCCTTTTGCAAAGACCGGCGGCCTGGCCGACGTCGTCGGGTCGCTGCCACCGTACCTCGAAGAGCACGCCTGCAAAACCTGTGTCATGATGCCCTACTACCGGCAGGTGGCGCGCGGTCGATTCGACATAAAACCCACCGGCCACGCGGTATCCGTGCCGGTCAGAGACCGCATGGTCTCCGGCGAGATAATGGAGGGATGCATCAATTCGTCCGTGCCGATATACTTCATCCGACAGGATGACTATTACGACCGCGAGGGCCTTTACGGCACGCCGGAGGGCGACCACGAGGACAACTGCGAGCGGTTCGTCTTCTTCGCCCGCGCCGCGCTGCAGGCGGCGAAAATACTGGGACTCAAACCCGACCTCGTCCACTGTCATGACTGGCAGACCGCGCTGGTGCCGGTCTACCTGAGAACCACCCACAGCCGCGACCCGGAACTGTCGCGGGCGGCCACCCTGCTGACGATACACAACCTCGCCTACCAGGGCCTGTTCTGGCACCTGGACATGCCGCTCATCGGGCTTGACTGGTCATACTTCACCCCGGAATATCTCGAATACTACGAAAAGATAAACCTGCTTAAAGGCAGCATTGTTTTCAGCACGCTCATCAATACCGTCAGCGAGAAATACTCGCGGGAGATACAGACCGTCGAGTACGGCTGCGGGCTGGAAGGGGTGCTGGCGAACAGAAGAAAAGACCTTTACGGCGTGCTTAACGGCGTGGACTATTCGCAGTGGAATCCCGAAACGGACGAATTCATCACGGCGCGTTACAGCCACGACGACCTTTCGGGCAAGAAAAAATGCAAGGCCGCTCTGCAGAAAATGTGCGGCCTGCCGGTCAGGAACGTGCCCCTTATC
This sequence comes from Planctomycetota bacterium, assembly GCA_030622295.1. Lineage (GTDB taxonomy): Bacteria > Planctomycetota > B129-G9 > B129-G9 > B129-G9 > B129-G9. The sequence goes on along the minus strand of JAUXGI010000018.1, from coordinate 692 downwards.
GGTTGCATCAGCAGGCTGGCCGACCAGAAAGGCTTCGACCTCATCGTCGGGGTGGCCGACGACATCATGGCGCTGGACATCCAGGTGGTCATACTGGGCACCGGCGAGCAGCGCTACCACGACCTGCTGAAAAAGATGGGCAGGAAATACCCGGGGAAGATGTCCGTGAACATCAAGTTCGACAACAGGCTGGCCCATCAGATAGAAGCCGGCTCGGACATGTTCCTGATGCCCTCGCGATATGAACCGTGCGGGCTGAACCAGTTGTACAGTCTGAAATACGGCGCTGTTCCCATCGTGCGGAGCACGGGGGGGCTGGCCGACACGATAACGAACTGTGTGCCCTCGAAACTGAAGGTCGGCAAGGCCAACGGCTTCGCATTCAGGGAATACGACGGCGCCAAACTCCTGGCCGCAATCAGGAAGGCCGTTCAGGTATACTCGGACGGGCGGGCCTGGAAACGCCTGATGGTGAACGGCATGAAACAGGACTGGTCGTGGTCGAGAAGCGCCGGCGAATATGCTAAACTCTACAGGAAGGCCGTCGACAAACACCGCAAATACCTGGAATCAAGATCCGGCGCCGCAACCGACGTGGCCTGAGTGTCGGGAGTCCGCCTCAGGCGGATAAGAATCCTGGAAAGTGAGCGACGGGAAGCGTCTGACCCCCGGTCGCTCGAAACGCATTTCCG
>JAUXGI010000184.1 GCA_030622295.1 Planctomycetota bacterium | reverse complement strand
TGTGGATATACCAGCGCATCGTATCCTCACTTCTAAAGACCACGTTTGACGGGAAAAAACCTCTTGTGAGGGAACTGCTCTCGAGGGGTAAGCAGGCCGTCGCAATAGTAATTGAGCACTGTGAGAAAGATGATGAGGAGGAAAAGGCCGACCCCGAGAGGGCATCCGAGGAGCCGCTCTTCTACGGAAAGAGCATCGAGCCGATAACCGTGTCGTTCTCTGTCATCGTCGACGAGCGCTGCCTGTGGGAGTTTATCGACGAGATGCGCGTTTACGACGAGGTGCGGGACTTCCGCAAGTCGGTCACAGAGGAGGACAAGAAGGAAATGAGGAAGATAGGCAAGGTAAAGCCGATTGTCTTTGAGATAAAGAGCATGAAAATCAGCAGGCTCACTCCCCAGGACAATTACACCGTGCCCGGCCTGGATGACGAAGTAGCAGGTGAAACGCGCAAGGATGTCGAGAACGTGATAGAGCAAATGGACCGCCTGCTCAAGGTGGAACTGGTGCTGAACGTGCTGGATTACAATCCCCATTTCGAAAAGAAATAGCCGGGGAGCCCCGCTTCAGACCTGAGACCGATGACTTCAGGCAATAGGCAATCCGGCGAGGGGGTCAGACGCTGAGGAGCAGCCTTCGGCTGCCTTTTCACTTTCACGTTCGGTATATTCAGAGGCCACTCCTGAAGTCATGCAGGCCGGAAGTAAAAGAGGGGCTGTGCCCCCGACGGGAAGGGTCTGACCCCCGGTCTTCGGTCTTCGGTCTTCGGTCTTCGGTCTTCGGTCTTATTTCACACAGTCCAAAACCCGTGGCTGCCCACCTGAGATGAATCTCGGCAAACATCCGCAAACCCGTACACGGGGAGTTGCAATTCGCGCCGTGGTGTGTCTGTGCCTGGCATTGCTTGCGGCTTTCACCACGCATGCAATCGCCGAGCGTGACGTGGAGTTTGTCGCCGAACTGCGTCGCCGGGGATTCAGCCGACTGGCCGAAAAGGAGATAACCCGGCTGCTTGCCCGCGCGGACATCAACGAAGATACCAGGGTGGCCCTGCTCCTCGAGAAGGCACGCGTCGCGGAGGACCAGGCCGTCGCCGCCTGCCACGACGAAGCCCTGCAGGTCCGGCTGATTACCAGAGCCCAGGATTCCCTCCGCGCATTCATCAAAGGCTACCCCCGACGCCCCGAACGGGTGGATGCCGATTTTGAACTCCAGTTCCTCAATTGCGTGCTGGGACAACTGTACGCGCGTCAGGCTCGCTTTGAAGTTGACAGGGCCCGCCGCTCTGAACTGACGCGAATGGCGCGCCTGGCCCTCGGCGAAGCCGTTGCAGGATACAAGCGCCTGCGCGGGGATTACGCCCGGCGCCGTGACCAACTCAAGGCCGAAGCAGAAAAACTGCGGCGCCTCTACGAGGCCGAACGCGCAAAACCCAGACCCCACAGGGCAATCCTGCCGCCGGATATCGAAGGAAAACTGGATGAATTGGCCGAGCGCGTCAACTCGGCGGAGAACTACGTCATCCGGTGCGACTACCTGGCCGCCGACAGCGCCGGCAGGCTGGGCAAGGCCCTGAAGCAAATTGAAGGACACGAGCGTGAAGGCGACTCCCTGTTGAACAAGGCGTTCGTCCTTTACGACAGACTCTTTGATACCTACAAGAAAACCCCGTACATGGAGGTCGCCTACACGGCCCTGTGCGAATCGGTGCGTGTGCTGTGCCTCGCCGGCAAGACGGAGCAGGCACACAAGCGCATCCAGGCGGAGATAATCTACTACCTCACTACCCGCCGGGAGCAGATAGAGAAGGAGGAACTGTCCAAGAGGATACTGGCGCGAATGCGCTGCGTCAGCGCGGAAGCCCTGAACGCCCTGGGGCGTTATGAGGAAGCCCGTGCACAAGCGCGACTCGCGATGCGCGGCCCCGCCGGACGTTCCTTCAGCGACGCGGCCAAAATCGAAATAGCCAAATCCTTCATGGGCCGGGGCGACGCGGCAAAGGCAGCGGGCGCGCTCAGTGAAATAGCCTCAAAGGCCGGCCCGTTCCGGAGTGACGCGATAGACCTCCTGTCCGAGTGGATTAAGCAAAATCCGGGGATCTCGTCGAAGTTCCCTCCCTCAGTGCAATTCAATCTCGCCGTAACCCTCTTCGGTCGGCGGCGGTATGAGGAAACGTCGCGGGTGCTCTTGGCGCTCGTGAGCAAAACCACCGGGAGCGATGAAGTCGAATGGGACCCGAAATCGCTCCTCTACATCGCCAGGTGCCGATACAGGCGGGCGCTCGCCGAAAAGACGACACTGGAAGGCGAGGGCAGGATAACCGAAGGGAAGATTGCATACCTCAAGGGCCTGAAAGAGGCGGTCAGCATCATAATGGACGGGATGGTCGCGAAGTTCGGCGGCGGTGAAAACCCCGACGTGGCGGCCGTGGTGCGCCGGTCCCTTTACTGCGCGCTTGACTGGCAGAACCGAATCCGGCGGTTCGATTCCGGGAAAGCCGAGGAGGTAAGACTGGAGAATATCCTGGCCGCCTTCAACGATTTCTTCCCGGGCGCGCCCAGCATTCCCGATGCGCATTACCTGCGCGGGACCAGACTGGAAATCGAAGGCAAGTACGCGGATGCCGTCAGGGAATACGAAGCCGTCTCGCCGAAGCGCAATCAGGCCGTCGTGGCCGGACTCCGCGCCGCGCTGTGCCGCTACCGCCTGTACCGCGCGAGCCGTTCGCCTTCAGTAGACGAATTCGTCGCGCTGTGGAAAGAACTCAACGAAAACATCGCCCTGGTCGAGCGAACCCTGGGCGACGATTCCTCGAGACTCGAAGAATTTGAGCGCGCCCAGTTCGGCGACTCGCTCTCGGACGGGGAGTACGTGCGCGCGCTGCTTCTCTTCAATTCCACCGACGAGGAAACCCGCGCGGTTCTCGGCGAAAACGGGAACAAGTATGAAAGTGTCAAGAAACTCCTCGGCGGTTATGCCGGCCGCCATCCGTCCTCGGCACACCTGAGCCGGGTTGTCTTCATGCTTGCGTGGAGCAGGATAGCGCTGGGCGAGGCCGACGCCGCAGAAGCCGACGTCGAGCGCCTCAGGGAAAATCCCGAATTGTACAAGAACTCCCTGGCCGCGCTGCGCGACGGTTATTACAATCTCTATCTCAAGGCAGGAAAGAGCGGCGACCATGACGCGGCTCGGAAGTTCGCCGACAAGTTCATCGGCCTTGCGTCGCGCTTTGCCGCGGACTTCCCCGGGGCGCTGACCCCCGGCGACATGATGCGCATGGGGAACTGCCTTTACTCTTCCGGCAGGCATGACGAGGCCGAGAAGATGCTCTCCCCTGCCTGGGACTCCCTTGAGAAAGAGGTGAAGGGCGACGGGTACCCCACCCCTGAGTCCCGCGCCCGCGCCCGGGCGGCGTTGCGGAGCATCGGGGAGAAACTCGGCGAGATTCTGATTGCCTGCGGCAGTCCGGACAGGCGGAGAAAAACCCTGCAAATCTACGACAGGCTGCTTGATTTGCGTCGTGAGGCGTTGCGGGCGGACCACGACGACGAGCGCGCCCTGGAAGCCGCACTGAAGAAGGACCCCGTGGCCCTGCACTACCGCGCGCGCCGCGCCATGGCGGTAATATCCCTCCAGGGGCCCGCAGACGGCGAACTGCCGGCCCTCGACGCCTTAATGAAGGCCGTGGAAACCCTGGCCCGGACCGCACGGATGCGCGAGCGATTCTCGCGCGAGTGGTGGCTCACGGAGTACTGGCTGGCCTGCGGCCTTTTCCTGCAGCGGGATTTCGAGTCCGCCACCCGCGTGATACGCAATATCTCCGTCCTCACGGACGGCTTTAGTGATGAAAAGGGCGCGGGGGACATCGCCCTGCGGGAAAAGACCTTCAGGAAACTGTTTGATGAGTTGAGCAGGAAGATAGAGATTGAGCAGCACTGATTCGCCGCAGATGCGAGGGGG
>JAUXGI010000407.1 GCA_030622295.1 Planctomycetota bacterium | reverse complement strand
GGGACAGTCCCCATCCGCACCTGTTTCTCAATATTTATGTCGGACCGCTTAGAGCATACCGTAGTGCTGCATCCTTTTGCGCAGGGTGGTACGATGGATGCCCAGCAGTCTGGCCACGCGGACCTGATTGCCGTTGCATTCCTTCAATGCCCGCTCGATGAGCGGTCGCTCCCACAACTCCACCATTTCGTTGTACAGCCTGCCCTCGATGTTCGGCCGCCGGTAGTGGTATGCGAACGCGGCGGACGCAATACGGGCGATTTGCAAACCCAGGCTTTCTTCCCGTTCCGGCGATTCCGTCCCTGTGAAGCGGGCTATCGGGTCCGGCAGGTGTACCGGTGCGATAGGCTTGCCCCGGGCCAGGACCACCGCATGGTCAATCGCGTTCCGCAATTCCCTCACATTGCCCGGCCAGTCGTACTGCAGCAAAAGGGCCATGGCCTCGCCGGTGATTTCCTGGCCTTCGTGCCGGGACAGGAAGTGCGCCACGAGCAGGGGCGCGTCGCCCCGTCTTTCCCGCAGCGGCGGCAGGCGTATCGAGACGACGTCGAGCCTGTAGTAAAGGTCCTCGCGGAAGGTGCCGTCCTGGATTTTCTCTTCGAGATTCTGGTTGGTGGCGGCGATTATGCGGACGTCCGCACTCAGGTGTTCATTGCCTCCCACACGTGTGAACTTTTTTTCCTCAAGAAACCTGAGCAGTTTCACCTGTATGCCGGGCGGGATGTCGCCGATTTCGTCCAGGAAGATGGTGCCGCCGTTGGCCATCTCCACCTTGCCGCGCTTCTGTCGCAAGGCCCCGGTGAAGGCGCCCTTTTCGTGGCCGTAGAGTTCGCTCTCCAGCAGCGCTTCCGGCAGTGAGGCGCAGTTGATGGGTTCGAAGGGGCCGTTCTTTCGGCCGCTGTTGAAGTGAATGGCGCGCGCGACCAGTTCCTTGCCGGTGCCGCTCTCGCCGTAAATGATGACCGTCACGTCGCCCATGCTCACGGCGCCGATTTTCTTATAGACTTCCTGCATGGCGGGGGTTTTGCCTATGATAACGGGCGGCCCGGCCGCGCGCACCGGAGCGGACGCGGCACCGGCGCCGTACAGTTCCAACAACTCCTGCCGGAGTCTTTCCATCTCGCGGTTCTTGCGGCTGGTTTCCAGCGCACGGTCGATGTGAATTTTGGCTTCGTCGAGGTCTATGGGCTTGACCAGGTACTCATACGCGCCCAGGCGCATTGCATCCACGGCCGCTTTCATGGTACCGTGAGCGGTAATTATTATCACGGGCACGTCGTCCCCTTCCCCCTTCAGTTGCTCCAGTAACTCCAGGCCGCTCATGCCGGGCAGGCGCAGGTCGGTGATGATGAGGTCCGGCGTCTCGTCGGCGATGCGGGCCAGCGCGTCCTCCGCGCTCGCGCAAATAACGGGGACATGGCCTTCCGCCTTGAGGAACTTCTCAAAGGCGAAGCAGACGCCCGCCTCGTCGTCGATAACAAGTATCTTGCTCACTTCCGTGCGGCCTCCGCCTGAATGGTTTCTTCGGGTTCGCTGCATCCGCTGCGTTTCAACTGTATTGCCTTAAGGGTCCCCTCCACGGCCAGCCATATACCCAGCAGG
>JAUXGI010000309.1 GCA_030622295.1 Planctomycetota bacterium | reverse complement strand
TGCCGCTGCTCAAAGAGCAGAGGAAGCACGATAGCCTGGAGGTCCGCGCCGCCGTTAAGGAAATTGCCGACGAAATCGTCGCGCCCGGATACTGGAATACGGCAACCTTTATAAACAAGAAACATTATGACAGAAACTTGGAGATGTTCATCGGGTTCCTGGCCTGCCAGACGCCGCGACTACGAGAAAACGCCCTCGCAAAACTTAAGGCGCTTACCGGCGAGGACTTTGGCCAGGACTTTGCGAAGTGGTACACTTGGTACGGAAAGAACAAAAACAGCCTGAAATGGGATGAAGGTAAGCAACGCTATATAATCGCCGAATGAGCGCAAAACGGTGTCCCGTCGAATTCAGTGCATCCGTGTTTTTGTCACGGTCTCTGTGGTGAGATTTGAAGGCCGAGGAATTTATGATGAAGAAGCGGAAGTTCGGCAAGGCCGACATCGATGTGAGCGAGACAGGTATGGGCTGCCGGGCCATCGGCGGTGACGCGCATGGGGATTCCTACGGCCCGACGGACGATGAGACTTCCATCGCCGCGATAAAGAAGGCGCTGGAGATGGGCTGCACATTCTTCGACACGGCGGACGTTTTCGGCCACGGTCACAGCGAGGAGTTGCTGGGCCGCGCGCTGAAGGACGTACGCGAGAAGGTCTTCGTCGCCACAAGCGTGGGCCGCGATTTCTACGGCCCCAGGCCGAAGCGCAACTTCACCCCGCTCTACATCGGCTTCGCGCTCAACCAGAGCCTCGAACGTCTGCAGACCGACTACATCGACCTCTACCTGCTGCACAACCCGACCATACGGATGATTCAGCGCGGCGACATTCTGGCGCATATGGACGCACACAAGGAAATCGGCCAGATACGTTACTACGGCGTAAGCATGCTCACGCCGGATGAAGGCATAGCCGCGTTGGAGAGCGGCCCGCCCGACGCGCTGCAAATCCCTTACAACATCTTCCAGAGCAAGGGCTGGGAGGATGTTTTCAGTCTGGCGAAAGAGAAGGGCTGCGCCGTCATCGCCCGCGAGCCGCTGGCAAACGGGTTCCTGACAGGCAAGTACAAGGGCGACGAGCAATTCCCGGAGGGCGACATCCGCAGCGCCTTCAGGGAGGACGACAGGAAGGCTCGCGGGGCAGCGGCGAGGGAACTCAGGCGGGTCCTGGAAATTCCCGGCGAGCGCACGCTCGCGCAGGCGGCGATACGATTCGCGCTGAGGCCCAATGCGGTCACCGTCGTAATCGCCGGCGCAAAGACACCCGCGCAGGTGGAGGAGAACATGAGCGCGGGGGACTGCCCGCAACTGACGGATAAGGAGATGAAATCAATCGAAGCGATACTGAAACCACAACGCAATGCGGGGGACGGACTCTAACCCGTTTCCGCACGGTCTTTTCCCGGCGGGCCATTCCCACGCATTCACGCCGGGGAGACGGTAATCGGACTTACGGCTAAAAAATTCCTCTCCTTGAGTCGATAAGAACAAGGTGGATGTCTTTCGCACGCCACACAGGCGTGCAGGCTGCGGATTCTCCCGTGGCTCGATAGTGCGGCAAAGGTATGAACGCGGCATGAATTCTCAAGGAGGAAAGAATCCCATGTCAACCCGCCAATTGAGCAAGAAGTTCACCGATTTCACCGATTTCACTCTCACGCGTGTCCTGGGCGAGGGCGGCATGGGCACCGTCTATGCCGGCTGGCTGCACGGGGCGAGCGGATTCCAGAAACTCGTCGCCATCAAGATTCTCCTGGAACGGTTCTCCGAAGACCTCGACTTCATAGACAAATTGGTCACGGAAGCAAAACTGATGGCCAACCTGGTCCACACGAACATCGTGCAAATCTACAAACTCGGCGTGGTGGACGGCAACTACTACATCCTTATGGAGTACATCAACGGCATCACGCTGAGCGAGTTGATAGACAAACACGCGGAGAGAAGCCTGCAGGTGCGGCTTGACATCGGGCTGTTCATCGTCGGCCGCGTGTGCAGGGCGCTGGACTACGCGCACAGGCGGTTGGCCCCGGACGGAACGCCTCTGAAGATAGTCCACCGCGATATATGCCCCAACAACATCATGATAACGATTGAGGGTGTGGTAAAGTTGACGGACTTCGGCGTGTGCAAGAACGACGTACTCAGGGATGAGGAAGAGGGCGATGTCATCGTGGGCAAGGTGTCCTACATGTCGCCCGAGCAGGCGGATTTCCAGCCGACCGACCACCGATCGGACATCTACTCGCTGGGAATCGTAATGTACGAACTTCTGACGGGAGAAAACCCGTTCCTGTCGCATGTTGACGAGAAAACACCGAATATAACGAACATTGTCCTGCGCAAGACGGTCCGCGGCTCATTCAAGAAACCGTGCGAGATAAACCCTGAACTGCCTCCGGAGGTCGAGCGCATAATCTTGAAGGCAATGGAGAAGGACATCGACCTGCGCTACCAGACCGCCGCAGACATGGGATTCGACATAGAGCGCTGCATGAGTAAGAGCGGCCTCAAGGCGGGCGTCATGACCATGGCCGCATACCTGCGCGAGATCTGCCCGGAGTTGCCCGACAAGGGGGAATGCCCCATGACGCTCTGGGAAGGTTCCAAACGCTACCAGACCACAACGTCCATCGAAGAGGTGTTGGACAGCGCCGACTGAGGATTCAAGTTTCAGGTTTCAGGTTTCAAAGAAACAGGAGAACATAAGACAAGGTAAATTCACCCGGCATCTGCCGGCCGTTTCCCCTTAT
>JAUXGI010000241.1 GCA_030622295.1 Planctomycetota bacterium | reverse complement strand
CCATAATTACATCATTATGTCGCGCCCGCCCCCGGTACCGCGGACCGAAACTGTCCCCTGAAGGGGTTAAACCCCTTTAGGGGACAGTTTTGATGGAGCGCTTTAGCGCTTTGCTTTAGCCTACCTTGAGTTTCGCGGGCTTGCCTATCTGGTTCTTCGTGGTTCTGAAGAAGACGTCGCCTCGCAGGGTATTAAGCCTCTTTGTGGTTTCCTTGTCGCACTTCAGGAACTTTACCCCGATTCGGTATGCCTTCTTTCCGGGTATCTTTCTGGCCCATACGGTCTCACTTTTGAAGCACATGCCTCCGACGAACGCCGGCACGTCTATCTGCAGAACGAGGCCCGTGCCCGGCGGCATGTACTCATCCGTCACGAACTGCGCCCCGCCCTTGCTCACGTTGACGAGCGGGTTGTTCATGTTCAGACCGTTGCCGAGGAAAGAAAAGAGTCCTGATTTCTTGTGGCTGACCTTGCTTCTCTCCATGGAGAACCTGTCGTTTTTCCTGCGATCCGGTTTCCTGGTTTCGGCTATCATCATGCCATCTCCCTGGGAGTGATGTCTGGGGTTTCACAAGCATGTCTCGCAAACATTGTACCGCCGGCATGTCCTTGTTTAACGGATGTGCTGCGTTTTTGTAACGTGTTTTATTTGGCGGTTTTGGGCAGAGGATGCGACTTCAGGAGATGCCTTCGCAACGCTTTCCGGGGAGGGAACAGGTGTTGACTGTGTTGATATTCAACATCGTGGTGTAGAAACGCGCCACACGTAGGGCTACAACGTTCGGCGCGGCGCGGGCGTGACAGGCGTTACTTTCTCATGGATATGAGGTTGCGAAAATCATCGATGAGGACGCCGGCAAATGCGGGCCAGTCCTCTAGTTTTTCGGCGATTTCGGCGGCCTCTCCCCACATGATGTAACTGCCTTTCTTGTAGTAGGTTTGGTCGTCAGGCAGGTTTTGTGCGGTCTCCAGAACAACTCTGACTTTGACGCCATGTTGCCTGCTGCGGTCCAGCAGGGGCTGGGCGAGCGCGACGAGATCGCTCTGCTTGTTGCAGTGGAAGTAGACGGACAGGCAGTCGCAATGCTCTGCGAGCGAGGCGAGCAGGGACTCTCCGACGGCGGAGTCGACCGAGATGCTCGTTGAGACGCGCACCGGCGCTTCATCCCGGCGCTTGCGGGCGTAAGAGAGGATGCGCCACATCTGTTCCTTGCGCTCCTCCGGCCAGGCCGTGCCGTCGTTCCAGTCGGCCAGGCGCTTTTCACCGAAGTCGATGTGCAGGCCGTCGAAGAACTTGTCGGCGTTTGGCCTCTCGGTTATCACTTCTTCTTCGTCTTCTTCGGCGGAGACAATCGGCGTGAGGCAGCGGTCCTGCAGGGCGAAGAACTCTGAGACGGCGCTTTCCCCTTCCGTCGGAGACTCGGCGGCGAGCCACTTCTCACCGTCCATTATCGCGAAGACCGAGAGCCTCTGTCGGTGTGCCTGTGCGATGAACTCCGTGAGCGCGTTGAGGCGGAAATGGACCGGCTGGACGCGCAGGTAGAGGGCGGAGATGCCGTATTCCCCGCAGGTCTCAAGCAGGCGCGAGCGCTCGTCGGGCGATTCAAGTATCACTTGGACATTCTTGACGAGCATGCCTCGTGAGAGCGGCGCGTACCTGGCGTCGAAGTCGTACTCCCTCGCGAATTCCGTCAGTTCCGAGGCGCGGTCCAGCAGTTTGTACTGGTCCATGACCTCGCCCAGGTAGTCGAGGCGGGCCTCCTGGTACTTGAACTTCGCGTTGAGCAGGGCTATCGCGGAGATGATGGAGAGGAGCACGTTTTCAGGGTCGGTCTTGAGGCTTTCATCGGTTGTGCCTGTGCGCTCGAAGACTTGCGCCATGCGCAGGTTTTCCCTGGCCTCTTCGATGGCGGCCAGGAAGGAGCTCATGTCGGCGCGGTGTTCCTCTATGGACGCGTAAATGATATCCAGGTCGTTCAGCAGGCGTTGCTGCTGGATTTCCCGCTCGATTTCGAACTCTTCCCGGCGCTTGAGGCCGCGGACTACGCGGGCGTTGCGTGCCTTGATGTGCATCAGCGGATAGCGCAGCGCCAGGGTCAGAATGAGGAAGTCGTCGACGGCCTTGCTCCAGTCGTCCAGGTCGATTCCGTAGCGGATGAAGAAATCGAGGTCGATGTCTTCCCAGCGCCCGAACTCCTTGTCCCAGCGGGCCTTTTCGACCTGGTGGTCGAGTGCGTCGAATTCCATGCTGCGGTTGACAAGATAGTCCCGGGCCTGTTCATAGGGGATGAGCGGTATTTCCTTGAACTCGACGGGGGCGATATCGACGCGCAGGCGCGAGTCAATGCCGAGGATGTTTTTCAGTTTGCGCTCTTTGGAGAGGAGCACGCCGTCGGCGGCCTCACAATCGCGCCGCGCGGCCTCCATGAAGGTTGCCGCCTTGTGTTCCGAGGCCGGCAGCAGGAGGCGGCGCTTGACGAGTTCTCTCACCAGCATCACGCGCTTGTGGTCCAGGTTATACACGCCGCGACGATGCCTGCACTGTACCCGGGCCTTTGCCAAATCCAGGAAGGCGTGGCAGACGGCGGCTGCCGCATCGTTTTTCCTCATTTCCATCTCTACCTGCAGACGGGCTATCTCTTCGTTGTTGGCGTTGAGCAGCGCGCGGCGCCTCTGCCACTCGAAGTAGATGGGCTGTCTGAGCGCCACGTTGAAGCGGGCGACGTTGTTTCGCAGCCTGTCGCCGGTGGAGTAATCAGGCTCGCTGAGGAACATCTTCGCGTCGGGTGCGTATGTGACGTCCGCCAGTAACTCCGCCCAGCCCATGGTCTCCAACTCCCGTGTGTGCGCCCTGGCGCCGTCGATCTTTGCCCGCATGCGCCTGACTTCGGGATGACACTCAAGGGCTATGTCGATGCAGCGCCTGAGCGTGAGCGGACGGCTGAGGTCTATAAAGCCGGTTTTTTCGTGGATTGGGCGGGCGTCGGGTCGCCCTTTGTACATGCGTTCCGCGGGGTCGGGCGTTCTGACGTCCAGGGAGTGGGCGCGCCATTCTCGTTCAACGTCCCTCACGGTTCGCACGTCCCTGAAGCATCCCGCGGCGGGGATGAGCAGCAAGAGCGCGGTTGTGACTGCGAGTTTTTTCAATGTCATAGCGTTCAACCAGGGGCCGGGTTGAAGGGTATATGTCAGAGCGGCAAAACGCACCCAGGTGGCTTTTTTTACCACTGATTTCACGGATTTTGGCGGAGCGCAAAAAGTGCCAGGGGCTACTTATTTCTTTTTTTCGGCGATAAAATCCCGCGTCGTATTATTGGCCCGTTCAAAGGCCTCCTCGGCCGCTGCGAGCAGGGTCTCCGCATCTTCCCCGTGGTCGGGGAATACGCTGATGCCTGCGCTG
>JAUXGI010000070.1 GCA_030622295.1 Planctomycetota bacterium | reverse complement strand
TCCGACTGGCCGTCAGCGCCTGCGAGGCAGGCATGGCCGACGAAGCGCGCCCCCTGCTCAAACGCGCCGAGGAGGCCGCCGCAGAAGACCCCGAACTGGCCATAATCATGGCGCGCTTCCGGGCGCGGCGGGGAGACATAGAGGGTGCGGCGCGGTATTACGGAATCGCCGCGGGCAGCGAAGACCTCCTGTTCACGGCAACCTGGGAGCGGGCATGGCTTTTTGAGAAAGCCGGCGATTTCGAAGCCGCGGAACTGGAATACGGAGTCCTTGCCGAGAAGGGCGGCCGCCCCGTGGGACATGCAATCCTGGGGGGATTCTACCTGCGGAGGCGCCGGTACGACGAAGCGCTGAAGCAGTTCGGAAAGGTTGCCCACACGCTGAACCACGTCTGCGGCGACATCGCGGTCTGCCTGGCGGAACTGGGAGACCTTGACGGGGCCATAGCGTCGCTGGGTGAGTACGAAGCATTCGATTGCACGGAGTGGCCCCGTTACGAGGTCCCGGAGGCCATGCAGGTTTACGAGGCGGGGGACCCGCCGCGCGGCGGCCTGCCCTGGGGAGGCTGCCTGCGCGTCGCTGGTATAGCAATGTCGGAAGACAGGCCGAACAAGGCCCTGGATGCGCTTCAGGCGGCGCTTGATTGCGGCGGGGAATCGCCGGAGATATGGGAAACGACGGGCGACGCATACCGCGTCATGGACCGCAATGACAGGGCGCGTGAAGCCTGGAACAAAGCGCTTGAACTGAAACCGGACAGGGCCGCCGAGCGGCGTATCCGGGAGAAAATCGGTTCGCTCTCGGACTGAGAGCCGACGAGGGGGTCAGACGCTGAGGAGCAGCCTTCGGCTGTCTTTTCCTTTTGCGCTTACTGACCTCGGGCACTGTCTCCGAAGTTATGCAGGCCGGAAGGAAAAGAGCGGCCAAGGGCCGCCCCGACTTGTCGGGGCGGGAAGGGTCTGACTCCCCGAGCACACTCGCTTTTGTGGTGAGAAATGAGGGTTGGAACGTCTTCGGAGGACACATGGCAGGACATTCACACTGGGCTGGGATAAAGCACAAGAAAGGCGCGCTTGACAAAAAGCGGGGGAAACTCTTTTCCAAACTGGCCCGGCAGATAATAGTAGCGGCGAGGAACGGCGGCGGGGACCCTGCGATGAATCTGTCGCTGCGTTACGCCGTCGAAAAGGCCAGGGCCGCCAATATGACCAAGGACACCATCGAGCGCGCAGTCAAGAAGGGCACGGGAGAATTGGCGGGCGAGTCGTACGAGGAAGTCAGGTACGAAGGATACGGCCCCGCGGGTGTGGCCGTCATCGTGCAGGCGCTGACCGACAACCGCAACCGCACCGCTGCGGACATACGCAAGATTTTTGAAAAGGCGGGCGGGAACCTGGGCGCCGTCAATTGTGTTTCGTTCCTCTTCGAAAGCAAGGGCTTCATAACCGTCAGCACGGATGCCGTCGACGAAGATACCCTGATGGAAATCGCGCTCGAGAGCGGGGCGGAGAACTTCGAGAAATCCGGCGACCTGTATGGAATCACAACCTCCGTAGGAGACTTCGAGGCCGTCAAGTCCGGGATACAGGAACGGGAAATAAAGACGGAGACGTGCGAGGTAACCTGCCTGCCCACCACAACGGTGGCGTTGGATGAAAAGAACGCGAGGAAGGTCTTGAACATGCTGGACAAACTGGAGGAACACGACGACGTGCAGAGCGTCTACTCGAACTACGACATCTCTGAAGAGGTCTTTGCCGACATCGAGGGTTCTTCAGCCTGACCTCCCTCGCAACAGACCGCATGAAAAGGGCCCCCGGATGTCCGGGGGCCCTTCTTGTGTGGGTTTAACTATTGCCTGTCAGTTTCTTTTTGCCGGCTTTTTGCGTTTGCCTTTTGCTTTACCGGTTTTCTTTGCGGCCGGGCGGGCCCGGCCGTCCGTTTGCAGCGCTTTCAGCCGCCTGTTGATTTCCCCGGGTTGGACGTAGTCGGGGCCCTGGTAGGCGACCTGGGTGTAAGGCAGTCTCAACAGTCCGCTGCGCCGACGGGTCTGGTCGAGCCAGTGCCCGATGAAACCTATGGTGCGCGCCAGGACGAAGAATCCGTTCATCGCCGCCGGCGGGAAGCCCATGTCGCTCAGCACGCAGCCGATGGCGCCGTCCCAGTTGAGGATGAGGGTGTCGGCCTTGCGCGTGGTTATGTCCTGGACCGCGAGCGCGAAGTCGAGCACGGGCGTTTCCATCTTCATTTTACGGAGTTCTTCAACCATTTTCGCCACACGCGGGTCGGGGTTGTTCTTCGTGTACTTCAGGTGGCCGATGCCCATGATTTTCTTCCGCTCGACGTCGGTCCAGTGGTCGATGAACTCCTGCGGCGTCATGCCCCCTGCGACGCCTTCGCTGAAGGCCCTTGCCGCGCCTTCCACGGCTCCGCCGAAGCGCGGGCCTATCATGCCTATGCCCGCGGCCACGGCCTGCGGCAGCGGGATGCCCGCGCAGGCAGCCGTGATGGACGTGTAGGCGCCGGACACGTTAGGCCCGTGGTCGGCGCTCAGGAAGAGTATCATGTTCAGAATCTTGATTTCCTGCTTGCCGAGCAGCCTGCCCGGCCCCCACAGCAGGCCTATGGCCTCGGCCACGCCGAAATAGGACTGGTCGATGAGGTCCTTGACTTTGTAGCCGCCGTACGCCAGGTCGCCCACGTCCTTCGTAATCGTGTTTGTAATCCACGGACGGATGAGAATCTGGCCCTTGGCCTGGGCCTCTTCAACGGGCGTGGGCAGTTTGGGCAGCGATTCGACATCTATTTCCGGGGCGGGCTTGATTACCCTGGACTTGACCAGGTCCCTGTAGAGTTTGCTGATTCTTTGCCCGAGTTCGCCGAAGGTTTCCGCCGTGATTATGCCGGCCTTGCGCATGATCTTGGTCTTGCTGCGCGCGCTGCCTTCACCCTTTTCGCCTTCCTTGGCTCCTGCGTGGCCGAACTTCATCCCCGTTGGCAGGACCTCCTGGCAGAAACCGCTGACTATGCCGATGACCCTGATGCGGCGTTTCTTCGCCGCGTACCACTCGGCGGCTTTCTCTTCGATGTTCCCGCCGAGTTCGCCGATGAGGACGACCGCCCTGGTCTTCGGGTCCTTCTCAAACATCTCGAGATATTCGACGAAGCCCGTTCCGGAATACTGGTCGCCGCCGATGGCGATTGCGGTGGTTATGCCGTCGGCGTGCTGGGCCGCCATCCATATCGCCTCGTTGAGCAGGCCGCCGCTCTTGGTGATTATGCCGAAGGAGCCTTCACGGTAGAGTTTGCTGAGGATGAGGTTGCGGTATTCACCGCCCGCCACCCCCAGCCTGCACTTGCCGCCGCTGAAGACGCCGATGGAAGAGGGGCCGTTGAGCATCTTGCCGTTTTTCTTCGCAATCTTGATTAACTGCTTCGCGTCGTGTTTCGGCACGCCCTCTGTAATCATGCTGACCAGTCGGATGTTCTTCTGCGAGAGGGCTTCCTTCGCCGTATGAAAGGCGCGTCGCGGCGTGACGTAGATGAGCGCGGTATTGATGTCGGGGTTGGCCCGGCATGCGTCGGTCACGGTTCCGTACGTCGGCACCTGGAGCATCTTTGTGCCGACGGGGATTGTCTTCTGCTGGCCGGCTTCCTGCGGGTTTACGAAAGCCTTAACGTACAGGTCCTGCTGCGTAAGGTGGCAGAACTCACCCATGCGGCGTACGGCGTTTGTGCCGGTCGTGCCGCCCGCTACCAGGACCCTGGTTTTTTCGTCTATGAGGATACTCATTTGCGCGCACCCCCTTTCTTTTGCGCCTTTATGGCCATGTCGACCACGTCTGTCAGGCCGGTATGCCTGTCGTAAACCTTAATAAGGAAGCCTTCGTCGGCGAGTCTGGCGATCATGGGCAGGCCGACCTGCTCGTTTGGCCCGCCGCGCCGCACCCACAGGCGCACCTTGTTCTTTTGCAGGACGTTCCTGCAGGCTCTCATTGCGGCGATAATCCCGCCGAAGGTCTTGTAGACGTCGGTGAAGTTGGCGATACCGCCGTTGATGATGATATCGGTAATGCCCGGCAGTCGAAAGACCCTCTCCGCGAGCGCCTGCACGGCATGGCCGGGCGGGTTGCCGCTGTATTCGGCGTAGTTGGCCAGCGTGCTGCCGAGACGGACGACTGCGTCGGCGGTGAAGAGACTCGCGCCGCCGCCGGCCGGCAGGATGGCTATCCTGCCGCCGCCCTTGAGCGTTATCATTTTCACGCTGCCCTTTATCTTCGTGTCTATCGCCGCCACTTCCAGGTCGGCCTTGCCGGGAGCGCCGGTGCCGAACTCCGCGAACTCAAAGTCCCATTCGGGATGTCTGAAGCGCGCGTCGCCGTCCAGTTTCAGGACCGTGTCCAGGGCCGCTATCTCGCCGGAGTCCTTCTTGAAGACGAACGGAGTGATTTCGATATACTCGGCGTCTTCTTTCCAGAAGCACTGGATGAGTTGCGACAGAAAGCGCGCGACACTCTCCGCGCGGTCGCTGAAGCCGGCGTTCCGGGCGAAGGATGTGAGGTCGGGAACTTCACCAACGTCGACCGAAGTCTTCTGAACCCTGTCCCACACGCTTTCGATATCCACGCCGCCGACGTTTGCAGCCAGGAAGAGGTCCAGCCCCTCGCGTGATTCGGTCAGCGCCGCGAAGTGCTCTCCGCCTTCGTACCGGACGGCTTCCTCAATCATCACCTCGGTGATGGGGTGGCCGTCGACCTTTGCGGCCAGCATCTTCTTTGCCGCTTTTGCGGCTTCGGCGGGGGAGTCGCACACCTTGACCAGCCCGTGCTTGCCGCGGCCGCCCATGACCACGTGTGCCTTCACCACCAGGCGCTTGCCCGGCGGCGTAAACTTCCCGTCCCTCGTGGTCACTCCCTTTGGTATGCACACCCCGTAGGCGGCTACCAGTCTTTTTGCCGGGATTTCGAGGACTTTTCCCATGGCACTATGTCTCCTGCACATGTTAAGGGAATCAGGAACGCTGCGAGTCTTATCGACAAAAAAAGCGGACACGATGTCCCATCGTGACCACCAGCAGTCAGGAAGATGCAGTCGAGCATTATGCTCCGCATGGTATGTTGACGGTACATGGCTCTGCCACTTACACGCAAACGGCCCGCGTTAAAGGCCGGTATGATAACGCCGCGCGGGTCGTAGTCAAGATAAATCCGGTGAGAAAATAAAGAAATTTGCGGAGGCATTTCCTTGTTATTCAAGGGGCGTGCCCCGAGATCGCGGTGATTTCCGAAATGCCGCAACCGCCCTTGCTCCACGCGGCGTTTTGGTGTGTTCCGGTATGCGGAAGAATTGTCAGGCGACCATGATGCGGTGGACCATGCCGCGTCCCAGTATTATGCGGGCCTCCCTGATGGCGATTGTCACAGGCCCTGAAATGCCGTTGGTGATAACGGTGAACTCCGTCCCCGGCAGGAGACCCATTGCCGACAGCCGCTGCCTGATGCCGCGCCCACCTCGAACATCAATCAACCGTACCCGCTCACCAGGAACTGTCACGGTTAACGGTCTCACCGCCCCATGTGGGCTTGTTGTTGCTCTATACGTTGATCGTGTACGGAACATGGTGCCGATCCTTTGTTCTGCTCACTGCTCAGTTTGTTAAAGGGTGCCCCAGCGCTACCGAGACGCACTCTCAGGTACTCACGAGGCATAACCCTTGGGGCGGCCCGGCCTTGCCGCGTTGTCAACATCACTTGCCTTCTACGGGTCCAGCCCGCAGTTTGACTGATACTGAGACTCGCTTGCATCTACACGCATAATACAACATGCGTTCTCGCTTGTCAAGCGAAATCCCCGGCTGCTGATAACTTTTTCACCCGGCCCGGCGACCTTCGGCTGCTTTTTTCCGGTTCTTCACTCAATTCTGGGGAAGGCGGGGATGCGCTTCAAAGATGGGGAGCATGTAAGAATCCTGGAAAGTGAGCGACGGGGACTGTCACAATTACGGAACCTCGCGAGCCGCGCGAGCGAGGTTCGTAGATTGTTGGCTGTCCCCTCGCGGCGAATTACCCGCTCCCCGAAAATCGGCGAAGAACCTTATATACATGGTGGACGTGACGGGACTCGAAGGGCCGCAGCCCCTTTTTTCTTGGAATTCGCCGGCTCGGGTTATTCAAATGCCGTTAGACATGACCGGCGTACTGTCGCCTGCAGGCCGCATACACGGGTTCTCGCCCGTCACGTCGCGTTG
>JAUXGI010000286.1 GCA_030622295.1 Planctomycetota bacterium | reverse complement strand
TGGATGATGAGCGTAAAGAAGCCCCGGCCCCCCTTGCCGTGCCTCAGGAGCGCCACCTCCGGCGACTCGCCCGCCACGGTGTAGTCAAGGATGAAATCCTTGTTGGGTATCCTGTCGCCCGCGTCCAGAGTAATCGTGCGCGTGGACTTGCCGGTTTCCTTGACCGCAACCTTGTGCGATTTCGACCCCAGGTTCACTACCGGCACGCCGGCGTCAAGTTCGACCTTCACGTCGATGTCGTGTCCGGAGCGAGTGCCGGGTTTCATCACGGGCGGCGTAATGCGCGAGGCGTCGGGGACGCGGTCGGTGTCGGGCGACCAGCCGCCTTTCGGCGGTGCGGCGGGTTTGCCGGGTATGAACCTCGGGCCGACGACCATCGGAAAGACAAACTGGTAATGCCCGTCCTCGTACTTCAACTCCTCCACGTAGGATATGGTCACCTCGATTTCTTTACCGGGTTCGATGTTCGCCACGGACTGGGTGAAGATGTTCGGGCGTTCCTGCTCCAGGAGCCCGGCCACGTGGCCCTTAATCTTGGCCTCTTCGTAAATCTTCTTTGCCTCCGCTCGCCTCTTTATCTGCGCGATTATCGTGCGCTCCCCTATCTTCATCTTCATGGAGTCGACGGCGGCACGGTTCGGCAGCGGGAAGACGTAGACCGCCTCTATCTTTTCCTTGAACGGATTCTGGAACGTCTGCGTGACGTCCACGCGCGCGATGTAGCCGGAGATGCGCGCACTGACGGAGGTGTGCTTCAGCGGCAGTTCCAGCACGGGCTTGCCGTCCTCGCCCAGGACGCGCATGGAGCCCTGCGTTATGAGGTCTTCGTTTCGCTGCTTCGCTTCGTCGCCCTGCGCGGCTCCGGTGTCCTGAAGGCTCACCAGCAGGACCGGCACAAGAATCAGCAGTACGCGAATAATGGTTTTGCGATACTTCATGGCCTCTCCTTTCGAATCGTTTCTGAATCTGCACGAAGTCAACATACCAAATGATAAGACGCGAAAACGCTCGAAAAGTTCCGAAAAACATAAGACGGACCTTCCTGCATATACAACCGTTATGCCGTCAAAAGGTTCAAAAAATCCGGCGGTGACCGGGATTGCGAGGCTCGCGAGGTTCCGTAATTGTGACAGTCCCCGTCGCTCACCCCCTTTCGCCTTTCTCGCGGAAGATTGTTTTGACCCGCGTTCGCAATGTGTTATAATCAAGGCCGAATGGCGTCAACGGGAAAAATCATGCGGCACAAACCGATTGTCGGTCTCAATTGCTCCTACAAGCCCAACCGGAAATACGCGGCCCACGAGTCTTTCGTTTTCGAGCAGTATTACGACTCCGTTGCGTCGGCGGGCGGCCTGCCCGTGCTGCTGCCGCCCCTTGCGGACGACGCGAGTCTCGACGCACTGCTTCGCCTCTGCCGGGGACTTGTGCTGATAGGGGGCGATGATATGGACCCCTCGCGCTACGGGCAGAAGCCACATGAGAAAACGGAAGTAATGCAGCCGCGCAGGGATGAGTTCGACTTCAGGCTCGCGCGCGCCGCCGTAAGGCTGGGCGTGCCCACGCTGGCCATCTGCGGGGGGTGTCAGTTGCTGAACGTGGCGCAGGGCGGCACGCTGCATCAACACGTTCCCGACGTGTACGGCGAGGGCGTGTTGCATGCGCCGACCGACGAGATGCGCAAAGAAGGCAGAGAGAGGATGCACGGGGTGCATATCGAGAAGGGGACATTGCTCCACAGCGTGGTCGGCAGGGACGAACTGGAGGTGAACTCCTCGCATCACCAGTCGGTGGACAGGCCGGCGGATGGGCTGAGGGTCAGTGCGCGCTCGCCGGACGGTGTGATTGAGGCCCTGGAATGGACTGACCAGCCCGGTCGGCCTTTCGTGCTCGCCGTTCAATGGCATCCTGAAAGGATAAGCAGTGTGAGGGAGCACATGCTCCTGTTCGAGGCGCTCGTGAACACGGCGCAATCCGACCGGCCCTCCGGTGCGGCCTCTAACCCGCATTTCTCACCAAGAAAATGTAGGGAACGGCCTTTAGGCCGTTCCGGGACGGACTCCCTCGCAGGCTCGGGATAAATTCAGTCCGTCCCCTACATTGTGTTTATGTGACATAGTGTTCCTTTGAGACGCTTGGCCACCGGGTCGCAACAGCCTATGCGTCAATACACGACATGCGCCGGCCGAAATCCTGGTAAGAAATGCGGGCTAACAGCGCCAAACCATGATAGAAAAAGAGGAGTCATCATGCATGAGAAGGTGAAATTGGGGGTGCTTATTTCCGGCGGAGGGACCACCCTGCAGAATTTCGTCGACAAGATAAGAGCCGGAACACTCAACGCGGAGATTGCCACAGTCATCAGCAGCCGCCCGAACGTCAAGGGCCTTGAGCGTGCCCGCCTTGCAGGCATCGACCGCTACGTCGTAAGCCAGAAGGATCACGCGGAGGTCGATTCCTTCAGCCAGGCCATTACCGAAATCCTCGACCGTTACAAGGTGGACCTCGTGGCGCTGGCCGGCTTCCTCTCCTTCTACAAGATTCCGCAGAACTACCTGGGCCGCGTAATGAACGTACATCCCGCCCTCCTGCCCAGGCACGGCGGCGAAGGGCTCTACGGTGCCAGGGTCCACAAGGCCGTCATGGAATCCGGCGCCACGGAAAGCGGATGCACCGTGCATTTCGCGGACAACGTTTACGACCACGGGCCCATCATAATCCAGCGTCGCGTGCCCGTCTTCAAAGACGATACCGTGCAGACGCTGCGCAAGCGCGTCTTTGAAGAGGAGTGCGTGGCATATCCGCAGGCCATCAACATGTTCGCCGAAGGCAAACTGGACGACATCGCAAAGAACGTCGGCGCTTCGCGAAAGAAATAGTTCCTGTTGAGGAAAGTCGTTTTTGTGTGCTCGGGGAGTCAGACCCCCGATTCGCCAAACGGCAACAGGCGAGGGGGTAGCTGACGCCCGTAGCAAGGCCGATGCAGAACTGTGAGA
>JAUXGI010000389.1 GCA_030622295.1 Planctomycetota bacterium | reverse complement strand
GGGTATCTCTCTGAGCGGGAGCAAAGCCGGCCGTCCTGATGACGTGCATGATTTTCTCCACGGTCATCCGGAATCCCACGCCCGCCGCCCTGACCACGTTCTCCTCAATCATGGTGCCGCCCATGTCGTTGGCGCCGAAGCGCAGCGCCACCTGCGCAATCTTCGCGCCCTGCGTAACCCAACTGGCCTGGGTGTTTGCAATGTTGTCCAGGTACAGGCGACTTACGGCAAGCATTCTAAGGTACTCAAAGCCCCCCGGGGCGACCGCCGGCCCGAGGGGGAAGATTCCCGGCATTTCCGCCGCCAGGACCGTGTTTCCGGGCTGAAACGTCCAGGCGATGAAGGCCGTGAACCCGCCGGTCTCATCCTGCAGGTCACGGATGCGGCGCAGATGCTCCACGCGGTCTTTGAGCGCCTCCACGTGGCCGAACATCATCGTGGCGGTGGTTCTCACGCCGAGCAGATGCGCCTGCCGCATCACTTCAATCCACTCGTCCGCACCGCACTTGTGGGGGCTGACCCGTTCACGAACGGGCCGGCTGAGGATTTCCGCGCCGCCACCGGGTATGGTGTCCAGCCCCGCCCGCCGCAGTTCCTCTATCACTTCGCGCACCGACACCCCGTTCAGTCGGGCGAAGTGAACTATCTCCGGCGGCGAGAAGGCGTGGATGTGAATGTCGAACTCCTGCTTGATGGACCGCAGCATGTCCATGTAGAAGTCCAGCCGCATATCCGGGTGCAGCCCCCCCTGCAGGAGTATCTGCGTTCCGCCCAGTTTAATGGTTTCCCGTATCTTGCTCGCCAGTTCATCCTTCGAAAGGACGTAACCTTTTTCCTTCTCCCGCCAGAATGCGCAGAACTTGCATCGCGAGACACAGATGTTGGTGTAGTTTATGTTGCGGTCGATGATAAAGGTGACTGCGTTTTGCGGGTGGAGCGCCCGGCGCATTGCATCGGCGGCGCGGCCCAAGCCTGTCAGGTCGCTGCATTTGAGCAACTCCAGCGCCTCGGCGTCGGTCAGCCGCGACCTCCTCTCCCCGAGGGGCGGCAGTCCGCGCAGTATGTCAGCGGCGGTAAAACTCAAGGTCGCGCTCCCTCGTCCAGAGATTTGCCTTTACGACCTCAGCGAAGAACCGCCGCAGGCCTTCCTGCTCCCCGGGGCCGAGTCTGTAGCGTACGCTTTGTCCGAGGTATGACTCGACACGTTCGACCGCCAGGTTGATTCCGGGGGCGGCTTCCGCGGCGATTTCGGGAATCTCACTCAGGCCCTTCTCCAGCGAAGCCTTCAGGGTTTCGTCGAATCCTCCCAGGTTCACGCCCCGACGTGCGCAGCAAATCGCAAAGACAAAGGGCAGGCCGGTCATCTTGTGCCACTCTTCGGCGAGGTCCAGCACACGGCACCCCTGCGGCGGTTCGCGAAGCGCTTCGTCGCCGATTACGAGCACCGCGTCCGCCTCTATCCGGTGCAGGTCACAGAGCCTGACATGACCGGCAGCGGAATAGCGGGGCCGGGCGCCGAAGCGTTCCTGCATCAGCATTTTAAGCAGGACCACGCTGGTAAGCGAGGAAGGGTCAAACGCTATAAGGCCTGTCTTGTCGAGCGGCCTGCGGCAATACAGGTTCACACTGCCCACCGGGCCGCACGCGGATATGCAGACATCCGGGATTATCACGTAGTCGTCGTTGCGCAGGTATTCTATGGAGGGCACAACGGCGATATCGAGTTTTCGCTCCTGAAGCATGCGTGCCAGTGGCCTGGGCCTGTCCAGAACCAGCGAGTAGTCCGGGCTGTTCCTTTCCAGACCGCGCAGGATCGGCAGGGCATTAAGAAAGTTGTGACATCCGAATTGCAACATCTCGTGCGCGTCCTGTCCGGCAGGG
>JAUXGI010000146.1 GCA_030622295.1 Planctomycetota bacterium | reverse complement strand
GGGAGGGGCAGTTGCGCGTCGCCGTGGAAATCTGCGAGAAAGTAGTCAATGTGCTCAAGTAGCAGGTAGTCCGCCTGAGGCGGATAGCAAGTAGCAAGGGGCAAGGGCAAGGGGCAAGGGGAGTTTCAAGTTTCAGGTGGCAAGAAAGTTGTCGAAGCGCAATACTTGAACCTGAAACCTTGAACTTTGAACCTTGAACCTTGAATCCGCCTGAGGCGGAAACCTTGAACCTGAAACTGCCGGCGTGGAGCCCGAAACTCGGAATTTGCGCGCCTTGTGAAGTTCTCACAACCCGGCGCATCAACGAAATGTTGAGGGACAATCATGGCAAAGGTTTTCCCGTTCCACGGCTATCGTTACAATCCGGACAAGATTAAGGACGTCAGCGCAGTCGTCACACAGCCTTACGACAAGATCAACCAGGCGTTGCAGGAGAGGTACTATGCCGCGCATGACCACAACGTGGTCCGGATCATACGGGGCAAGGAGCAACAGGGCGATAACGAAGACAACAGCAAATACACACGTGCAGCGGGGTGCCTGAACCAGTGGATTCAGGACGAGACTTTCACAAGAGAAGTAAAGCCCGCCATATACGCATACTACCAGGACTACGTCCTGCCGAGCGGTGCGCGCAAGACGCGCAGGGGATTCGTCGCCATGTGCGAACTGATGGACTACGGGGAGGGCGGAGTGAAGCCGCACGAGAAAACCCTCGCCGGGCCCAAGGCCGACAGGCTGAACCTGTTGCGGGCCACGCAGGCGCAGTTCGGGCAGATATTCATGCTGTATTCCGACCCGGAGAATTCCATCAACGACATTCTGGACGAAGCCGCGCGTGAAAAGCCCCTGGTGGAAGCGTTCGTGGGCGACGACGAGCATCACCGCGTGTGGGCCGTCACCGACCCCGAAGGGATAGCGCTTATTCAGAAAGTCATGGCCGACAAGCCCATCTTCATCGCCGACGGCCACCACCGCTACGAAACCGCGCTCAACTACCGCAACGAAATGCGCGCCAAGGGCTTCAGGTGCGAAGGCCCCGAGACCTTCAACAGAAGGATGATGACCTTTGTAAATATGGACGACAAGGGCCTCACCATCTTCCCCACACACAGGCTTGTATTCGACATCCCCGGGTTCGAGCCCGAACTCCTGCTCAAGCAGTTGGGCGACTTCTTTGATATCCGCGAGTGCCCGTTCGACGAACCGACGGAGAAGCCGGTGCGGACGGAGTTCCTCGAAGACCTGAAGGTGGAGGGCATGGACGCCCATTGCCTGGGCATGTACATCGCCAGGGAGAAGACCTACCGTCTGCTGACCCTTAAGAATCCGAACGACATCGACAAGGTCATGACCGAAGACAGGCCTTCGTCGTGGAAGCAGTTGGACGTCAACATACTGCACCTGATGATAATGGACAGGTTCCTGGGAATAGGGCCGAGAGAACTCGAAGCCCAGACGAACATTCACTACGAGCATTCCGCCGAGGATGCAATTGAAAAGGTCAGAGCGGGTGACTACCAGTTGACGTTCCTCATGAATCCGACCAGGATACAGCAGGTCAAGGATATTGCGCTGGCTGGAGAAAAAATGCCGCAGAAATCGACGGATTTCTACCCGAAACTCCTTACCGGCCTCGTTTTCGTGAAACTGAACGTCCTGAAATAAACAGTGTCTTTGAGGGAGCAGTGAGATGCACAAAAGACTATTCATCCCCGGTCCTGTTGAGGTGTCGAAAGACGTGCTGGAAGCCATGGCCACGCCGATGATCGGCCATCGCAGCCCGGAGTTTTCCGAACTCTACAACAGCGTTGTTCCGAAAGTGAAGAAAATCGCCTACACCGACCAGCACGTCTTCCTTGCCTCCTCCTCCGCAACCGGCATGATGGAGGGCAGCATCCGCAACCTCGTCAAGAAGCGGGTGCTCGTCGCGTGCAACGGCGCCTTTTCCGACCGCTGGCACGAAATCGCCGTCAACAACGGGATGGATGCCGACCAGTTAAAAGTTGACTGGGGCGCGGCCGTCAAACCCGAGATGGTCGATAAGGCG
The DNA here is from genome assembly GCA_030622295.1 of Planctomycetota bacterium. Taxonomy (GTDB): domain Bacteria; phylum Planctomycetota; class B129-G9; order B129-G9; family B129-G9; genus B129-G9. The sequence continues at coordinate 2,444 of JAUXGI010000146.1, read as the reverse complement.
CTCGCAACGGGCAAGTACGACGCCTTCACCTTCACGCACAACGAAACCAGCACCGGCGTCATGAGCCCCATCGAGGATATAGCCCGGGTGCTGAAGAAGTACCCCGACGTCTCTTTCATCGTCGACGCCGTAAGTTCCATGACGGCCGTCAAGATTGAAGTCGACGAACTCGGCATCGACTGCCTCCTGGCCGGCACGCAGAAGGCCTGGGCGATGCCTCCGGGACTTACCGTCTTTACCGTCAGCGAAAAGGCCATGGAGAAATCCAGGACCGTGCCGGGTAAAGGGTCTTACTTCAACTTCGAGATTTTCCTGAAGTATCACGGAAAGGGCCAGACGCCCAACACGCCGGCGATATCGCTCATCTACGCCCTCGACCATCAGTGCGACAAGATGCTCGCGGAGGGCCTTAATAACCGCTTCGCGCGACACCTCCAGATGGCCGAGCACTGCCGCCAATGGGTCAAAGGGCGCGACTTCGGGTTCTTCGCCGAAGACGGCTACAACTCCGTGACGCTCACATGCGTGAAGAACACCCGCGGCATTGATGTAAACGCGCTGAACAAGTTCCTCGCCACGAAAGGCGTGGTAATCTCCAACGGTTACGGAAAACTCAAAGGCGACACGTTCCGCATCGCCCACATGGGCGACTGCAGGCTCGACGAACTCAAGGAAGTCCTCGGCTACATCGACGAATTCCTCAACAAGTAGCAGGGTCGCCCTCGGCAGACAGGCGCGGACATCCGACATCCGAGAGAGGGGGCAATACTTGTCGCTCAGGTTGTGCATACTCGGCAGCGGCTCCGGCGGAAACGCCGCCGTGGTGAGAAGTCCGGGCACATGCCTGCTCATTGACGCGGGCCTGAGCCTGCGCGCGCTCTCCAGCCGTCTTGCCGCCCGCAACCTCCTGATGGACGACATCGACGCGCTCCTCGTCACCCATACCCACGTCGACCATCTGCGCTCCTCCGCGATAACGGCATGCCTCAACCATCGCATCCCGATGTACAACCACGCGGCCAACGAGGCAATCTTCGCCCGGAAATACAGACGTTTTCACAAACTCGCCGAGCGGCGCCTCAACGCGACTTTTGATGACGCTCCATTGATAATGAACGACTTGACAATACGTGCCCTCCGTGTACCCCACGACGCCGACGGCGTTACCCTTGCGCTCAGCATCGAACACGACGACGGCGAGGACTGCCTGCGCATCGCCTTCGCCACCGACCTCGGCCGCGTGCCGCATGCCCTGATAGACCTCTTTGCGGATTCCGACGTCCTCGTCCTCGAATTCAACCACGACATTGACATGCTCCAGAACTCCAGCCGTACGCAATACCTCAAGAGCCGGGTCAACGGCGCTTCGGGCCACCTGTCAAACGCCCAGGCGGCGGCGGCCCTGCGAACCCTGATAGCGCGGAGCACGCGCCCCCCGCTTGCCGTCGTGCCGGCGCACCTCAGCCGCGAGTGCAACACACCCCGCCTGGTAATCGACCTTGTCCGCGGCATCCTGCACAAACAGGACGCCGGCGACACACACCTGATACTCACCTCGCAGGACGAACCCACCGAGTGGATCGACATCGCAGCCATGCACAAACGAAACCTGAAGGGGTTAGTTTAACCCCTTCAGGTTTCGTTTGTGCGGACGGGGTGGTGATGAAAGCAAGGGTGAAGAGAGCATGTGAACTGCTGCAGCGCGAGTACGGCGTGCCTCGGAGGCCCAGCCGCAAGGGTGACCTTACCTCGATGCTTGTGCGCACGATTCTTTCGCAGAACACGAACGACGCGAACCGCGACCGCGCATTCGAGGGCCTGCGCGCGGCGTTTCCGACGTGGGACCTCGTGGCGAACGCATCCCTGCGAGAGATAGCCCGCGCCATACGAGTCGGCGGCCTGGCAAATCAGAAGGGCGCCGCCATCAGGAACTTCCTGCGCAGCCTGAAAGGCTCACATGGAACGCTGGACCTCGGTTTCCTCAGAAAAATGACGGATGAGCAGGTCTATGACTTCCTGTGCGGGCACAAAGGCGTCGGCGTGAAGACCGCGAGCATCGTCCTTTGCTTCGGATGCGGGCGCGATGTTTTTCCGGTTGATACTCACGTCAATCGCCTTTGCGTCCGCCTGGGCTTTGTTCCGCCGAAGAGCACACCCGACAAAACGCACGAGTTGATGGGCGGTCTCCTCCCGAAAGGCAAGTCCTATTCCTTTCACCTCAACCTCATTCGGCTGGGCAAGACGGTCTGCACCGCGCGAAATCCCCGCCACGGGGGCTGCCCCCTCAGGAGAATGTGCCCCACTTACAGGATAATCGGGCAATGGGAGCATTAAAGAATTGCTGGTGGTTTGGGTTGGACCGCATGCAATGGTGACTGTCCCCTTTACGGAGCCGGGCCCGATTTATCGGGGTCGGATCGTAGAAGGGGACTGTCACCTTGCGG
>JAUXGI010000034.1 GCA_030622295.1 Planctomycetota bacterium | reverse complement strand
TGCGACCGGGGGGCAGACCCCTTTAGAGCCTATCCGAATATCGTCTAACACTATGAGCAAACACATGTTCTACTTGAACCGGGGAGTCAGACCCTTCCCGTCGCTTCGCTCCTCCTCAGCGTCTGACCCCCTCGCTCGTGTCATGTTCAGGGCGGTCAGTGCGGCGCGCAGCCTGATGGCCCGGCGCTCGCCGCTGAAACGGAACTCGCGCGACTCTGTGCCCTGCCCGTCCGCGACGGCTATGTAGACCAGTCCCACGGGTTTATCCCGCGTCCCCCCTGCGGGACCCGCGATGCCCGTCACCCCGACGCCGATGTCGCTGCGAAACCTCTTTCTGACGCCTTCGGCCAGCGCGCGCGCGACCTCGTCGCTGACGGCCCCTTTCGATTGGAGCGTCTCCCGCGGCACACCCAGGAGTTCCATCTTGGCCTCATCGCCGTAGCAGACCACTCCTCCCGGGTAAAAGCGCGAAATGCCCGGCACGTTCGTCAGCAGGGCGCCGACCATGCCTCCGGTGCACGACTCCGCCGTGGCTATCGTCATGTCGTGTTCTTCCAGCAGTTGTGCGACCGCCTCTTCCAGATTCATTTCACCTTCGCCGAAGACATGCTTCCCGACCAGTGCCCGGATGCGGGTCTCCGTTTCGGCCAGAGCGCGCTCCACCCGTTCAGCATCCTTGCCGTGCGAGCGGATTATTATGGAAATGACGCCGTGCGAAGCGGCGGTGCCGACGGACGGGTCCCGCCCGGGATTCATTATCTCGCCGAGCGTGTCCGCGAGCGACGACTCCGAGATGCCGAACAGCCGCAGGACTTTCCCGCGGATGCAGCGGGACGTCGGGAAGCGTTTCCGCAGGAGGGGCAGGACGCTCTCGCGGAGCATGTGTCGCATCTCTCGCGGCACCCCCGGCATGCAGACGATGAGCGATTCGTCGGAGTCTACCGCGAAGCCCGGCGCCGTGCCGACGCGGGTGGGAAGGATTTCCGCGCCCCCCGGAAACATCGCCTGCCTGTTATTGCTTTCGGGCATGGGCCGGTTGTATTTCGCGAACCTGTCGCGGATGTTCCGGAGAGATGCCTCGTCGAGTTTCAGGGGTCTGCCGCAGACGCGGGCGACTGCCTCGCGGGTGAGGTCGTCGCGGGTTGGCCCGAGTCCTCCCGTGCAGACACACAGGCTGGAGCGCCGGAGGATGTCGCGCAGGAGGGCGTGGATTTCGTCAACGTCGTCGCCGCCGGCGTGGGTGGATGCGACGCGCAGGCCGATTCCGCCCAGCGCCGCGGCAATCTCTGCGGCGTTCGTGTCGGCCGTGCGGCCGTCCAGCAATTCCGCGCCCGTTGAAAGTATCTCGATTCTCGGTTCCATCATATCAGCGCCTGACGTTCAAAGGGACAAGGGGACGGAGAAAAGGGTACCCTCAGATGCGGCCCGTTACAAGTCCCTGTTCTATTTTCTTTATCTGTGTCGGAGGTTTTTTGAAAAGCGGAAAATTCGCTAAGATTTCCGGACGCTTCTTCCGATAACGTGTCGGTAGAAGGAGCAAATCAGCCTATGCACGTCACGCGGTCCTTCGGGACATTGAGCGTTCCGGGGATTCCAACTCGCCTATCAGATTTCATATCCGTGTATCATCGCCGGGCGTAACTTGCCGGGTCGGCTTGGCGCTTCGCACGAAGAGCCGAGCGGGGATTCGTGGAAATGCCCCATCTGATTCTTGTGTCCGGCCGTTGGGATTCGCGCCAGGGCCTGTCATCACGGGGGAGCAGAATGTTCTTCAAGAAAGACGCAAGCATCATAGGGCTGGATATCGGCTCACGTGATGTAAAGGCGGTGGAACTGGGGCGGACAGGCGGCACGTACAGGGTGACGCAGGTGGCCTGCAAGCCGCTGATGGGGGATGGCGCGCAGGCCGAGACGTTGCGCCGGATGATGGGGGAGGTACGCTTCGGAACCAACAGGGTCGTCACCGCGGTCAGCGGCAGGTCCGTAATAGTCCGCTACATCAGCATGCAGTTGATGGACGATTCCGACCTGCGTACGGCCATTCACTACGAGGCGGATAAATACATCCCGTTCGGCCTGGACGAGGTCGTCATCGACTGCACCAGGCTGCCCATCGAGAACGAGGCTCACACCCCCCCCAATGAAATGAAGATACTCCTGGTGGCCGTGAAGCGCCAGGTCATCGAGGAGCATCTGGCGCTTCTGCGCGAGGCCGGCCTTCAGCCGATTATCGTGGACGTCGATTCCTTCGCGCTCGGCAACGCCTTCGAGGTCGCCAACGAATTCAACCCCAGGGTGGAGGAACCCGCGATGGTGGGGCTGGTGAACATCGGCGCGTCGAAGACGAACATCAATATAGCAAAGGGCACGACGTCATACTTCACGCGCGAGGTGTACCTGGGCGGAAACGACCTGACCGACGCGATATCGAAGCGTCGCGGGGTGGATAACTACGAGGCGGAAGTGCTGAAGATAGACCCGAACATCTCCTGGGATGAAATCGGCGAGGACATCCAGATGGCGCTTGACGATCTGGGCAACGAGATACAACTGTCGCTGGATTACTTCGAGAACCAGTTCGAGACGGAGGTGGGCGAGGTGCTGCTGACGGGTGGCACGTCCAGGCTGCGGGGTCTCGACGAGGCGCTGGCGGCGATCATCCAGAAGCCGACAAGGGTTTGGAATCCCCTGGCGGCGGTGCCGGTCGCCAATGCCTCCATACCGCAGGACTACCTGCAGGGCGTCGGCCCGCAGATGGCCGTGGCCCTGGGGCTGGCGTCGCGCCTGAGAAAGGATGCGAAGAAATGATAGCCATAAACCTGATACCGGCGGAACTGCGCAAGGTGGACGCCACGCCGCTGCCGCGGAGGCTGACCATATTCGGCGGTGTCGCCCTTAACGGGTTGGCGCTGGTGGTCGCAATGACGTACTTCCTCGTCAAAATCCCGACGCACCAGTCCCAAAAGGAGAGCGTGCAGAGCCAGATATACCAGGCCGCTACCATCAACGACGTGGAAAAGCGCTACAACGCGCTCACCAGCCAGAAAAAGGATTTCGAGCAGCGCCGCGACACGATTGAGCAGATAGAAAAGGCGCGCATGATTTGGGCGAAAAAACTCGACCAGTTGTGGGACCTGGTGCCGCCGGACATGTGGCTGAGCGACCTGCGCCTTGAGGAACCCCCCAGGCACAAGAGCAAACGCGGCCAGCCTGAAGAAAACCCCAGGGGGCACATACTGGTTATCGAGGGATATACCGCCGGCCCGGACGTGGCCAAGGTATCGGCCTTCATACGCGCCCTGGAAGAGAAAGGCGCCGAAGGCAAGGATTTCTTCGAGGATTTCGAGCGCATCGAACTGGTTCGACTGGACCTGGAGGAAGAAGAATTTCAGGACTACGAAGAGGCAGTGGCGGCGAAATTCACGCTGAAACTATACATGGTTCCCCGGCAGATTGAACTGCAGCCCGTCCCGCCGCCGCCGCCCCCCAAGGGGTAGCAAGGGAGGGATGTCGGGGGGCGCGGCAAGGCGTTCCACCTGAAACCCGACACCTGGAACACTCTGCGAACCGTTCATTTACTACGGATTCATACTCAGGGGAGAGACTTCGTGAAGAAGCCATCCAGCAAACTGACCGAGAAGCAGTTGACCCTGATATCCGCGGGCGCCGGCGTACTGGTCCTCGCGGGCATCTGCGCCGCGATATTTTGGGCGGTTTCAACCGCGGGAACGCTCGATGCCGAGATAGGGCAGTTGAACGACAAACGCTCGGAACTCGACAGAAAGGAGCGCAATCTGCCGCGCCTCGAACGCGAGATAGCATCCCTCCAGGTGGAAGTGGAACGCAGCGTGCAGATACTGCCCAACGAGCAGGAGATTGCGGACCTCATCAAGAACCTGGGCTCCATCCGCGCGGGGACCGACGAAAACGGGATAACAATAAAGATAAAGAAATTTCAGCCGGAGCAGGACAAGCGTCTTGCCGGACTGGCACCGGAAGAAGACACCGGGCAGCGCTTCACGCCCCACCCCTACGTTGTCGAGGCCGAGGGCAACTTCTACCACTTTGGCAGGTTCATCAACCTCCTGGAGAACCACCTTCGCTTCATCAAGGTCGAATCCTATGACATGTCCAATCCCGGCAAAAAGTGCTGGAACCGCCCGGGGAAAGACATAACCATCAAGATAATCACCTACACCTACAACCCCGGCCAGGGCGAGCAGGTGGAGCGGGGCGACCGGCCGTCAATCGACTGGCAGGACGCCATGAAAGAGGCTTTTGTTTTCGAGCGGCGCAATCGTCGCGACCCCTTCAAGATACCGCTGAAGAGCGTCTCGTCCGGCGACTTCGACCATCGCCCGAAACTCACCGAGGTCCAGCAGCAGGACCTTGTGGCGCAGGCCGAGCGCCTGTTGAAGAAACTGGAGCACTGCATAAAGACCAGGCAGGTGGACGAAGCCCTGGAGTACTTCCTGGACATCGAGCAAATCAAGAGCCAGCGCTTTACCGTGCCCTCGTACTATCAGCGGGTGCAGAAGATATATTTCGCCGCCGTTGACCTGACCGAGGAAATCCAGGACCACGCCGCCAGGCAGGCTGTCCATCGCGCTGACAACATGCTGGCCGAGATGCGCCGGGCCTTCGACGCCGGCGACCACGGGCGGCTGAGGGCCATCCGCGAACAAATGCGCGGCCTGCTGACCGTTGAAACTCAGGACCCCGAACTCAGGGCCAAACTGGACCGCTGCAAGAAAAAGGCGGACATGCTGTGCAGACGCAGCGAGATACGCATCGAGTTCTTCCAGACCGACATCCGGGTAACCGGAACTTACGGCGGGTCGATGAGAAACACCGCCATCTTCAACGGCGGCAAATACGGCGAGGAAGGAATGGAAGTCGAAATAGGCGGCCTCAAGTTCCTCGTCAAGAAAATAGACGCCAGAAAATCCATCGTAATCATTGTCTATAAGGGCGAGGAGATAAAACTGACCCAGGGCGAAGACAGACGGAGTTTACGGCAGCAGCCGTCCGAAGGACCGGACCGCGAAGAAGGAACAACGCCCGGGGCCGAGACGGAGACAGAGGAACTGAAAGAGGAACATACCGACGAGGGGGAAGGCGGGGACGGCGCGCCGCCGCCGCTGCAGAGCTAGGCGGCGACTCCGGGGAACGGCATATCGCCTGTGGAATGATAGTCCCGTCCCCGAGGAACGCTCCCGAATCTCCCCTCACCATGACAGCCGGTTCGCGAGAACGGGCAAAACGTCGCCAGATAAGAGGCGAAACCGGGAATCGGCCCGACCGGGGATAAGCGTGTGGGAGCGCTTACCCTCTCAGCATTCGGGCCACGGCAAGTTTTCAGTAAGGAGCAAGTGATGCATATCCGTCCAAACAGAACGGCAGTAACGACAGCGATTGCGATCGCACTGGTCGTTTTTCTCTGCGCCGCATCGGCAGGGGCGTCATCCATCAGAGAAAAACTGGAAGAGATGGAAATCAGGAAGGCGTCCTACAAACTCAACGTAGAGGATAAACCTTTCGGCGAGATAGCCCTTCAACTGCAGAGTGTCGGAGGGTTGAACATCTTGCCCGGTCAATTCACGGAGACCCCGGTCACACTGAAACTCGACTACGAAGCGCCCTGGCAGGTCGTGCTGGAAATCATCCTCAAACAGATGAACGCGGACATCCACATCGTGAGCGCCAAGATCATCGAGATAGTCCCCTCCACCAGGCTGATTGTGGAGAAGGCCGACCTGCGCATGGCCATCTTCTCCCTGGCACGGGCCAGCGGCAAGAACGTCATAATCGACCCCGACGTCGAGGGCCCCATTACTCTCACCCTTGAGGGTGTGCCGTTCGAGGACGCGCTTAACGCCATGGCGGAGGCCGGCGGGTACAAGGTGGTCAAGGAGACCGAGAACCTCTACAGGATAGCCTCTCCGGACAAACTCATCACCCAACTGGTCACCAGGCGCATCACGCTCAAGTACCTCTGGCCGGAGGCCCCGTACCGCGCCGCGATGGACTCCAAGGTGGCCATCGGCCCGAAACATGATGAGCGCTATGCGGCCTTCGCGCCGGAGCATCAGCCCGAAGAGAACTTCACCGTTCTCAAGGCCCTCAAGAAGATGCTGACCGTCAACCCGGCGGACCCGGACAAATTTATCGGACACATCGAGTATATCCCGAACACAAACACGCTGGTGATTACAGACGTCAAGCCGAAGGTCGACGAGATAACCTCGATACTGAGGGAAATAGACCGTATGCCCTACCAGATTATGATTGACGTGAAGTTCATCACCACGACGAACACCGACTTCTTCGAATTCGGCATTGATTTCGCCCACGGTATCAGCGCCATGGCCAGCGGCGCTTCGACCTTCATCAGGTTTCCTTTTTCCCAGAGCAGGTCCTGGTTCACCGAAAGGCTATCGGCCTTCGACGCGGGCACCGGCGGCAGAATGACGGGAGGCACGGGTCTCGGCACAGGCAGTTTCCGCGGACTCTTCCTCGACCCCGACCAGGACGGCGGCGCCGACCGAATACCGTATACGTTCGGCAGCCTGGACTTCTCGCAACTGCAGGCAACGCTACGGCTCATGAAGAGCGACGAGGGCACCGAAATCACGCAGCGACCGCAAATACTGACCCTCAACAATAAAGAGGCGACGATATTCGTGGGCACCCGCGTGCGGTTCGCCCAGACCATCGCCGCATCCAACCAGCAGGGCGGACTGACCTTCTCCATCGAAGAGGCGGAGTCGTCCCCCGTCGATACCGGATTCCAGTTGCTCATCCTGCCGCGCGTTATCGAGGGCGAAATCGACGAGAACGGCCGCAAGGCCGCCGACATGATAATGATGACCGTTATCCCCGAGTCGCGCAACCTTGTCGGGACGACCTCTGAAATCCCCGGCTTCAATAAGTTCGTCACAGGCGACGGCGCGGGAGGCATCCTGAGCATAGACCTGCCCGAGGTTGCGACATCCTCCCTCGTTACCAACATGATTCTCAAGACCAATCAGACCGCCGTCGTCGGCGGCCTTATCACCAAGGCCGACACCGAGATGGTCCGCCAGGTTCCGTTCTTCAGCCGTATACCTCTGCTCGGTTACCTGATGAAGAGCAAGATTCACAACGTCCATGAAAGGAACCTCCTCATCTTTATCACGCCGAGGATAGTCTATTCCGAGACGGACGTCGATGCGATTCTCGCCAGGGAACTGCACCGCAACAGGCAGAACCTGCCCCGCAAGTATCCGGAAGACTCGGGGGTCCGCCGCACGTTCGACATCGAGCGCGTCTACGACGTACTCTACGGCAGGCCGAACCCTTACGACAAGTGGCGCGAGTACGACGAAATGCCCCCCGCAAAGACCGCCGGGGATGAAAACATCCAGCCGACGGAACCGGAAGAAAAATATGCGCCCGAAGACGCCTGGAACGACCGTTCGTGGAACGACGACGGGCGCGAAAATGAAACACATCAGGATAACGAATCCGGCACGGCGGAAACGCGCGAGCCGGAACAGAACGAACCGGTCAATCCCGAGCCGGACACCGGACTGAAAGAGTCCGAGTCGAGCGAGCAGCCCCGGGAAGACGGGACGGAAGAGACGATTCCTCCCGTCGCCGAGGACTCGGAAGACTCAGACGAGTCCGCCGTGCCCGCCCCCGCCGAGGAGTCGGCGTCTCCGGATGAAAGGTCTCTGCCCGAAAAGGAGAGGGATGAATCCTCAACCCCATCATCTCCAGAGGATCAGCCCACGGAGAAAGAGAGTTTCGGCCAGTTGAACCAGCCGCCTTCGGACGCCGAAGAGACGGACGCCGCAGACACCGAACCCGAAGAGGAGTAGGCCCCTCGCCCCCTCCGGCGGAGTCCGGCGAGCCTGCGCCAAATGACAAAGGGGAAACACATAACCGGAAAAACAATGGATTAAGAAACCGGGAAAAGGAGCGGCCCCGCCGCTCGCAAAAAGAAAACCAATACGTAAACCATTTCCCGTTTCCCCTTTAATCTAGGTGGTGGAGGGCTCGAGGTCTTGTACCTCGGGCCCTCCCAGCCTTTTATGGCCCCGCTTCGCGGGGTTTTTGTACTTTCGCCGTTCGTGTTCTTGGGGTCA
>JAUXGI010000405.1 GCA_030622295.1 Planctomycetota bacterium | reverse complement strand
CGCGCGCGGGAACTCATCCGGGAAAACAAGGAAAAAACGAGCGCAATTGCTGAAGCGCTCCTGCGTTATGAAACGCTCGACGCGACCGACGTCGACTGGATACTCGAAGGCAAAGACCTGGCCGAAAGGAAGTCAGAAGTAACACAGGTCATCGACGACGAACCGGCGGCCGGTTCCGAAAACAAGCAGGAATAAGAAAGGTGACCGCCGCCAATCCATAGAAACTGCTCCGGGGACAGTCCGCGGCCCCCCGACAAATCGTGGTCTGCGCTCCGCAAATGGGCCCGACCCGAGAGGAGTTTGGGAAAAATGTGGGAATTCACTTGCGCGGAGGCAAAAAGGATGGTATACTTTACGTGAAATTCTTGTTTGAGGGGAACCCTAACGGCTCCAGCTCGGAGCCGTTTTCGACCAAAATAGGGATACCGCCAAATTGACTCCAGTTGGTTGATTGTGTCGGGCCGTGTCTTCGCTCTCTATGCGTTAATCACCGACCCGCCGGCGGGCGCAGGGCCGGTTCTGCGCTGACAGTAAGGGAGAAATGAGGTAATTACTTATGGCATGGGATAATTTCAAGAGAATCACCTTTCGCAAGAAGAAAGATACCCCGGGCGGTCTGTGGATAAAGTGCGACGGCTGCGGGGCTATGGCATACAAGAAGCGAGTGGAAGAGAAACTGCACGTCTGTCCGGAGTGTAACTACCACTTTCCCATCTCCTCCAAAAACCGCATCAGGTTCCTGCTTGATGCCGGCAGTTTCGAAGAACTATTCACGGATATGGCGCCCTGCGACCCGCTTGAGTTCAAGGGCAACAAGCCGTATGTCGAGAGACTGCTCAAGGCGCAGAAGCAGACTGGCCTGAAGGACGCCGCCATCGTCGGCCGCGCCCGCATCAAGGGGCGCGAAATGGCGTTCGGCGTCACCGACAGCCGGTTTTTGATGGGCTCGATGGGTTCGGTGCTGGGAGAAAAGATATCCCGGCTCGCCGAGTACGCGCTGGCCGAGAACCTGCCCCTGATAATCGTGTCGGGTTCCGGCGGCGGCGCGCGGATGGACGAAGGGATGATATCCCTGGTGCAGATGGCCCAGACCAGCGCCGCAATCGGCAGATTACGCAACGCCGGGGGGCTCTTCATCTCGGTGCTGACCAACCCGACGATGGGCGGGGCTGCGGCCAGTTTCGCTTCTCTGGGCGATGTGATGCTGGCCGAGCCGAAATCGCTTATCGGCTTCGCCGGGCCGAGGGTCTATCAGAGCACGGTACGCGGCGGACAGCTGCCCGATGGTTTCCAGCGCTCGGAGTATCTGCTGGAGCACGGGTTTGTCGATATGATTGTCAGCCGCATCGAGATGCGGGATGTGCTTTTCAGGGTGATGGGATACTGCTGCAACGGCAGTCCTTACGCGCGAATAACTGCCCGGACGAGAGAGTTGCAGCGCGAGCACGCCAGCCTGTAAGTTTCTTCGGTGACAATCACCGCTTCGCAGGGTCTGACCCCTGAGCCACGCCCGTCTTGTGGCCCCTACAGGCCACCCGTAGGGGTGGTGAAAAATGCGGACTAGAGTGTAACGCGGAGGATTTCTTCGAGGCTGGTGATTCCGGCGAGGGCTTT
>JAUXGI010000067.1 GCA_030622295.1 Planctomycetota bacterium | reverse complement strand
GCCTCTTTCTTTGGGACGTTCTTTTTTAAGGAGAAGAGTTATGGCGAAGAGATTTATCGGGTTTGTGATTCTCGCTCTGTTTTTGGCCGCAGTGCCGGTCGTGGCGCATTTCCAGGCACACAAAGGGGTCTGACCCCTTTGTGTGTTATTAGGATTTTTTATTTGCGGAGCAGGCAAACAAGGACTTGCGCTTCACGTAGAGATTTTATAAAAAGTGGCACAAGTTCCAGAGAACGCTTTTTGGAGAATGACCATGAAAATGCTTACAGGGGGATTGGCGGTTCTGTTTCTGGTATTTGCCGGGGGTATCGCCTATGCGCCGCCGCAGCCTGACCCTCAGCCGGGTCCCGGAAGAAAACGAGTCAAGGTTCAGATGGTAAGACCAGCACAACCGGGCGAGGATTTCAAGAAGGCGACCGACGGAAATGTTACGGTCTTTTACAAGGAAGGCTGGAAAGGGGCCGCGGAGAAGACGGCCAAACTGGTCTCCATGGTCATTAAGGACACGCTCCAGAAGGCGGGGCTTGAGTACGCCGGCACCTGTGAGATAACGCTGAGACCGCTGGCGCCGGATGACCTTCCCGCCGCGATGTCGGCGCCGATGTGTGACACACGTGCGAACTCTGTGCGCTTTCCCATCGCGGTGCTGCAGGGCGGGGCCGACCAGTTCAGTCTCAAGGATTTGCAGACACAACGGGCCCTTTTCTCCGTGTTCAATTATGCCATCAACCTGCAGATACGGGTATCCCAACCCGACGCGGCGGTAAGCAACCCGCGCTGGTTCATGCAGGGCCTTGCAGCCTGCCTGCTTACTCATGCGGCGAAGGAGATAGCCGGCGGCGACTGGCGGAAACTGCCGCAAACCCAGATGCAGTTTTCCGACAAGATGCTGGAGCGCTACCGCGATAGACTGCTCGAGTGGACTTCCAAACAGCGCAGCCGTGCCGACGGCATCTATACCTCAGCCTGCGCGCGGATATTCTTCGAAATCGAAAAGAAGTTCGGCGCCGATGCCGTCAGGAAAATCGGCGAGGGATATGCAAAGGCCGAAAAGGTCGACAAAGATTCCCTGGTCAAGATCATCAGCGATGCCATCGGGGAGGACTTCATTGAATTCCTGAAGAAATATGAAAGCCCAGACAAGTACCCGACACTCGGCGTGGTGGCCGACCCTGAGTTCAAGGAAGAAGGCATAAAGGTGAAGGATGTGCAGGCCGATACCGCCGCCTCCGAGGCCGGTATTGAGGCGGAAGACGTTATCATCAGGGCCGGGGGCAAGGAGATAAAAGACCTCGCGGCGTTGAAGGGGGTCATCGACCAGGTCGGCGTCGGCGGCAAACTGGAGATGGTTGTCCGGCGCGGCGGGCAGGAAGTTGAACTGGCTGCGACGCTGAAAGAACGAGCCTTTGATTTTCCACCCGCTCCGGGCAGTTCGCCCCCCCCGACTCCCCGGCCTGTGCCTGAGCCCAAAGACTTGAGCGAGGCGCAGAAAAAGGACGCTCTAAAGGCAGCCGGTTTCAGTGACGCGCAGATTGAACTCTTCTTCGAGTATTTCGAGCAGGCTGCGTCCGATGAAGCGGCGAACCTCGACCAGAAGGCGAAAAAGCGCATTGCCGCCTTCCTGGAAAAGGCCGGCTTTACACCGCTTCAGATAGGCGTGCTTGTGAGCATTTTCAGACTGAAGCCCGAGACTGTGAAGGCGCTCCCGCCGGCCGAGGCGAACGGCGAGAAGCCGGGGGATGGAGAAAAGAGCGCCGTGGAGATGCTGGTGGAGCGTGGCTGTTCCCGAGCAATGGCGGAGCTCCTTGTCAAGACCTCCAAGAAAATGGGCAAAACCGAGGAAGAAATAAAGCAGATGATAAGGGACGGCAAGATTAAGGTCCCGACGTTCCCCAAACCGCAGAAGTAGTCAGGCAAAAGCAATAATCGGACACGGGTTCCCGCGGCGTTCACGGAAGCCCGTGTTCCTTTTTATCCATATCTACTGCCCCCTTTAGATACTCGCTACCCCGAGGCTCCGCTTCCATAATTTCTTTTGGTTTCCTTTTCGGAAAACGCTGTTGACGTGCGTTGGCCGTTCAAATAGAATCTCCGCGCCCGATTCATTCCACTTCCATGGGGGCGAATCAATGAGAGTGACTAATACCCTTTTACTTCTGCTTCTGCTGACATGTTTGCTGCTCGGCTCTTTCGCCTGCCGGACCGTGGCGCCTGATTCGGAAAACGGCGAACCCCGTCAGCAGGCCAAATACATCGGCTGTTCCAGCACGATGGTCTTTCACAGGACAGACTGCCGCTACTGCGATACAATAAAGCCGGAAAACCGCGTCGAGTTCTTCTCAGTCGAAGAAGCCCTGAACGCCGGCTATAGGCCGTGCAAGGCCTGCAAGCCCGGCGGTGACTGAGATAGAGGGCCGCACGCCCTTGAGAAGTCCCTTTTACCTTCCCATACGGGCCCGTTCCGGGGATTTCATGGCCACAAGCAGCAGCGAAATCAGCGACCTCCTCCTTCTCATCCCTTTCATAGCCGGCAACCCGGGCGTGACCGTGGGTGAGATAGCCCGCCGCTTCGGCTGCTCCCTCGGGGAGGTCGAAGAGCGCCTTAACCGCATACTGATGTGCGGCGTGCCGCCGTACCTGCCGGACAACTACATTGGTTACGTGCGCGACGGCGACCGGGTGACCCTGACGCTCGCCTCGCACATGTCGCAGCCGGTCCGCCTGACGCTGGAGGAGGCGCTGGGGCTGCGGCTGCTGCTGCAGGCGCTCCCGCCGGCGCGCAAGGGGAAGTCCCCCGCCGCCACGCTTCTCAAGAAAATCGAATCGGCCCTCGCCTCGGGCGCGGGCAAGAACTTCCGCAAAATGTCGCGGGCCATCGCCCTGGCCGAGCCGAAGAGGTTCTCCGCCGGGAAATTCGACTCCCTGCGCGGGGCGGTCCGCGAACACCGTGAAATAGCCGTCGAGTATTACTCCCCCTCCAGCGAACGCCTGCGCGAGCACACCGTGCGCCCGCTCGGCCTGCTCGACCACGAGGGCGACTGGTATCTCATCGCACAGGGGGAACGCGGCGACAGGATAATCCTGCGGGTCGACCGCATCAGGTCCGCGCGTCAGACGGGAAAGGCCTTTGAGCCGCCCTCGGATTTCGACATCGCCGACTATCGCGTGAAGGAGATGTACTTTCCCGGCAAAAAGGCCGTCCCGTGCCGCGTGAAATTCTCCCGCGAACTCGCCCCCTGGGTGGAGGAGCGCTTTGACAGGCGCCGCCTGCGCCGCAACAGGGACGGCACCGTCGTCCTTGCGCTCAAGGCCGCCGGCCCGCAGTGGCTCTTCCGCTTCCTGCTCAAGTTCGGCGGCGACGCCCGCCTCCTCTCTCCTCAAAGCCTCGTGAAGGACTTCAAGAAGACCTTGCGCGGCCTGATTGAGACCTACTCCAGGCCGCAGACCAAAATACGTTGAAGCGGCACGGAAATGATGTTAGAATCCGCCCTCCAATTTCCCCGGCCAAAAGGGTCAATATAAAGAGGATGTGAAAGACTTCAACATGCGTCCAGTTAAAAATTCGCAAACTCTTGCGCTCATATTCCTGATTGTTTCCTGCCTGAGCGGCGCCTTTTCATCGGCCTGCGCACAGGATGTCTTCGGGAATCGCCTTGGCGATGCGTCCGGGGAAGACGAAAACATCAGGATTTCAATCCGCCTTTCATCCGAAACCGTGAACCCCGGTGATCTCTTCGGGGTCGTGCTGGATTTCGACCTCGCCGAAGGTCTGCACCTCTATAAAGCTGAACTCAAAGCGACGTGGAGCGAGTTGATTGGAGTTGAAGAGGCGGGAGTGCTCTACCCGACCGCCGAACCCCTTCCGGATTCCGAGGGGATGGATACGGTTGATGTTTTCGAGGGGCGGTTCACGGTTATCTGCCTGTTCCGTGCGACGGCCGACAGGGGCGCTCGCATGGAGATTCACGGCAGGGTGAACTACCAGGCCTGTTCCGACGTTTGCTTCTTTGGCGACGAGGCTATTGACTTCGTCCTGACGGCCGGTTCACGAGAGGGGGCGGTGCAGGTAAAGCCTCCCGCGGTTTTCAGTCCCCGTGGCGAGGGCGTGGAGATGATTGAGCCCGGGCGGACCTCGTGGGCCTGGGCGGACATCATAATCGCCTTTGTGGCGGGCGTGGGGCTGAGTCTCACGCCGTGCGTGCTGCCCATGGTCCCGGTCACGTCCGGCATAATCAGGGGTTACGCCCGCCCGGGGAAGTTGTCGGCGTTCATATCGTCGCTCATATATGCGCTGGGCATTTCCCTTGTTTACGGCGTCGTCGGGGCCGCCGTGGCTTTCGTGGGCGTTCAGGTCCAGTCAATCCTGAGTTCCCCATTCGTGAGGATTCCCATCGCCGGTCTCCTGGTTGTTCTGGCACTGGGCATGTTCGGCGTATTCCGGATACAGGTGCCGGCGTCCGTACAGGCCAGGGCCCAGAAACTCGGCGGCAAGACGCGCAAGAACAGATTCGGCCTCTTTCTCCTCGGGATGGCGGGCGGTCTGGTCGTGGGGCCTTGCGTGGCTCCCGCCATAAGCGGTCTCCTCCTGCGAGTCGGCACGAGCGGCAACGTGGCGCTGGGCTTTCTCACCATGTTCGCTTGCGGCGCGGGCATATGCGTCCTGCTGGTTCTCAGCGGCACCTTCACCGGTCTCCTCCCGCGCCGCGGTGAGTGGATGGTCCTCGTTGAGAGGGTTTTCGGTTTCGTGTTGTTGTGGGCGGCGCTGTATTTCGTGTCTCATTTCATGCCGCAGGGCGTCTACTTCTTCGCAATCGGGGCCGTATTCGCCGCGGCGACGGCGTTCTTCGGCGCATCCAGACTCGGCCTTGCCGCAAAGACAGCCGTCGTGATTGTGCTGCTTGCAGGTACGACGGTTTTCGCCGGGCTGGGCGGATATTTCATGGGGAATCCGCAGGAGCATGTTTTCCGGGAAGGGGGACGCGCGGAGGTCGAGGAAGCCCTTGCGTCGGGACGGCCGGTTATTATCGACTTCTCGGCCCCGTCGTGTGTGGCTTGCGGCGAACTCGACGCCCACACGTTCTCTGATGAGCGTGTGCGTGAAGAACTCAAGAGATTCCGGGCCGTCAAGATAAACATCGTCGACCACGGGGCCTTTGCGTCGGAATACGGCGTGAAGGGGATTCCCGATGTCCGGATTTACGACTCCAACGGCAAGGAGCGCAAGGACCTGAGTTTTACCGGCTTCATGAATGCCGATAATGTTCTTGCGCGGCTGAAGCAGGTAAAGTAACTTGTAACCGGTCATATTTGGTTCCTGTTGCCAAAGGTTGGTTTTCACCGCGAGGGGGTCAGACGCTGAGGAGGAAGGCCCCGATATGTCGGGGCCTGACGGGAAAGGGTCTGACTCCCCGAGCGCGAAAGACCACTTTTCGCAACAGAAACTATTTAAGAGTGAGGCAATCATGAACCAGAGCGAGGGTGTGATGGAGAGGATTACAGATATCAGCGAACTCAGTGAAATCGCCCGGCAGGTGCGCCTGGACATCATCGAGAGCACCTTCGCCGCGGGTTCCGGCCATCCCGGCGGCTCAATGTCGGCCGCGGATGCCGTGGTGGCGCTCTACCACCGCGAGATGAACTACCGCCCCCAGGAACCGCAATGGCCCGACCGCGACAGGTTCATCCTGTCCAAGGGTCATGCCTGCCCCGTCCTTTACTCCGTGCTGGCGCGCGTCGGCTTCTTCCCGCATGAGGAGTTGAAGGGCCTACGCAAACTCGGCTCCATACTGCAGGGCCACCCCGACATGAACAAGACCCCCGGCCTTGACGCATCCACGGGTTCGCTTGGCATGGGGCTGTCCTTCGCAAACGGCGTCGCCATGGCCGGAGGAATCGACGGCAAGGACTACAGGGTCTACGTCATGCTCGGCGACGGAGAGATGCAGGAAGGCGAGGTATGGGAGGCGGCCATGACCGCCGCTCATTACAAACTCGACAACCTGTGCGCAATCCTCGACTACAACGAATTGCAAATCGACGGCTTCAACAAAGACATCATGGGAATCGAGCCAATCGCCGACAAGTGGCGCTCGTTCAACTGGCATGTAATCGAGATAGACGGCCACGACTTCCAGCGGATATTCGACGCCCTTGACGAGGCCCGCGCCACCAAAGGAAGGCCGTCGATGATAATTTCGCACACGGTAAAGGGCCGCGGCGTCTCCTTCATGGAACGCAGGGCGGAGTACCACGGGCGCTGCCTCAGGCCCGACGAGATGGAAATCGCCAGAAAGGAACTCCAGAAGCCGCTGTCGTGAGCGGCCGGATTGCAGGGCGCGGCGAGGGGGTCAGCGAGGGGGTCAGACGCTGAGGAGCCCCGCCTTGCGGGGCGGGAAAGGGTCTGACTCCCCGGTCGCAGCCTGATG
>JAUXGI010000025.1 GCA_030622295.1 Planctomycetota bacterium | reverse complement strand
TATCTCGCGCATTTTATCGACAAGATAGATTAGTCGTTCACTGTTGGTGGGGGTTCTTTCCTTGTAGTAATCATACAACTGCAGCAGGCATATCTTGTACTTGTCCCTTGCTTCCTGCACAAAGGGGTCCTCTGGTTCGCGTTTTTCCGCTTCTTCATTTATGGCCTGGATGATGGGCAAAACCTGCTGTTCGAGAATCTTTATCGCCTCTGCGTACCGATTCTCCTTTCTTCTGAGGATTTCGCACCGGGCCAGACCGTAATATGCGCCCAGGGTTTTCTCCCAGGGGGGCAGGTGCTTTTCGCTTTTGATTATCTGCAGGAATGATATCTTCGCGCCGTCTATTTCCTCAATGGTGGTGATGCCGCGCAGCAGCATGCCGGCCATGGCCATTCTGTAAGGATTGCCGCCGATAGTTGCCAGTTTCCCGTATGTCTCTTGAGCGCCCTTCTTGTCGTCACGGGCTTCCTGGCACTGTGCCATTATCTCCAGTACCCGCGGCTGCAAGGGGATATTCCTGTTTTGTGATTGCGTTACGTACTCTCTGCACACTTCCAGGGCCTTTCTGATTTCCCCCTTGTTGTAAAGCAGAACGGCCAGGCTGCTGTAAACCTTGGGCCTTGGCCAACCGGTCTGCTTGGCCTTGTTCAGATACTCCTCGGTACGCGCCCAGTCTCGCCGGGCGTGGTAGAGCGTGGACAGGTGGTACGCGCCGCGCCATTGCCACTGCGGTCCCTTCTCATAGACTTTCTCAAATTGTCTCTGGGCTTCTTCGAACTCGCCGTCACTCAACTCTATGCGGCCACTAAGGATGAGGTAATCGCCGTTGTCGGGGTCCCTGTCCAGGAGCCACTTCGATTGCTCGCGTGCATCCTCCAGAGCGCCCATCGCCAGATAAAGATGGGCCAACTCGTTGCGTATCTCTTCGTTCTCCCCATCCGCCTTCAGGGCCGCGGTTATTTCGTTCTCTGCGTCCTCCAGGTTTCCGTTTTGCATGTAGTACCTGCCCGACTCCAGGTGCATAGCCGGGGACTGTAGTTTTTCCAGTCCCTCTTTTAACACCTTTCCCGCCTTTTCCCTTTTCTTCAGTCTCATCAGCAGTCCCGCATATTCGATGTAGAGGGTCTCCGTTTTCGCTATGCTTTCATCCTTCATGGCGGCGTCGAGGATCTGCTCGCCGGGAAGCGTAGGAGGGCGCGCGTCCGGCGGTGTTATCCCGTGGAGGCATCTCGCCGTTCCCTCCTCCAGGAGTGTTTTTTCCATATCTTCTTTATTGGAAGACTGCCTTGCCTTGCCGAAATACTCATCAGCGCTCTTGCCGAGTTCCTCCAGAACGGTGCTGAGTCCCTCGTACTCGGGGGCTTCAGGATCTTTCAGAACGCCGATTTTCGCAAGAGTGCTCTTCGCCTTCTGCACCTGGGCAGGGTCCATTTCATCGAACTGAAGCGGGGGATACTGTTTCGCCTGATAGACCTGCCAGATGACGTCGATCATCTGCAGATATATCTTTCCAGGATTGAGGTAGGCCTCGCGGAGCGTCAACTCTTTGGGCAGTTCTTCCTCTCCGGCCAGTTGTCTGTACACCTCCGCGCTGCGCTTGAAATCGGCCGCCACTTCAGCATACGATAATATCTTCTCTTGCGTGGAGAGGTCCTCGCTGCCACCGGCGGCGAGCATTCTTGACTTTCTCCGGGCCACCTCCATCAGACCCCTGGCCAGGTAGTAGCGCAACCTGTTTTCCAGATTGCGCTTCTCCGCCGCGTCGTCCAGGGCGTACGCGGGATCCTCCTTCTTCTTCTTTTCCTGCACCCGAAGGGCACCCTCCGCAATGTTGCTCATTTTTTCGGGGTCGTGGAAGTACTTGTCGAATATCTCGCATCGTTTAATGGCGGCGCCCATGTGCAGGGGATAATACTTCGTCGTGTCGGCAAACGCTCTCCTCGCGTTGTTCAGGGCCTCGTAGGCCTTTCCCTGATCATCCATGCTGTTCTCGGCCTCGAGGAGGTAAGACTTGCCCAGGCCGAAGTGCGCCGGGAACCACTGCGGCTTCACTTCGATAGCCTGACCGAAGTTCTCCTTTGCCTTCTCGAGTTCCTCCCACGCCATCTCCCTGGCGGCCTCCGCATCCGCAAGCCTGCCCTCCCCGGTGGCGGTCTCGGCGTCCTCGAACAATTTCTCCGCCTTCTCAAGCGCCTCCTTGCCCATCGCCGTGTATTCGTACTCGTTAAGCGTTGTCCCCTTCAAGATAAAATACACCGCGACGGCCATAAGACCCATGATGCCTACGACTATCAACAGTCTCAGGATAATGCCTGTGCTTCGCTTCATGACTTGTTGCTCCTGATGGTATCGGTCTACGAATATGGTGACGGATGTCTACTTCACCGGGTCTGGCAGGTGCCTGTTGAGTTTTTCCAGAAACACCGGACAGAACCTCTGCAGACGTTCCTCGGCCTTGCGTATTTTTTCCTCATCTATGCCGCCGGGCCACGGCGAGCCGGCCCCGATCGTCGTGGAGAACTGGACCTGTGCCAGATACCCCGTGCGTTGTCCCAGCAATAATTTCCAGAAGTTATCAATCTTCCCGGCCGAACGGTCCACCACGTCCCGGCCGTTGTTGTTCATGTGGTAGTAAACCAGCAGCCAGACTCCCCGGTCGTTGTAGAAGATGGACTTGGCCATTTCGGTCTCGCCTCCGCAGTAACCCGGGGTCTTTATCTTGACCACCGCCGTCTCGGCGGTGTTGTATCCGCCGCCGGGGTAGCACTGGTCGGGGTAGTGTATCGCCCCCCGATTGATGCCCTTCGATGCGCTCTTGTGAAATGCCACGTAAGCGAGGACGCAGTTCTGATCGTGTTTTGGGATGTCCTCCGGCTTTGTGTTCAATTTGCACTCGTAGTAACGCACGTTAACGTGTGCGTCCACTTCCGCCGCCTTAAGGACGTCAATTCTCACCTCGCTCTCAAAGCCGATATACTGGACGCCGTCCTCCTCGATTCTGAGTTCCATATCGGTGCGCGACAATTCCTTTTCATTCTCTCTGGCATCAGGCGCCCTCGTCTCTTCTCCCCGGGCGAATTGCTCCAGCGGAACCTTCGGCTCCAGGCCCCGCGTGAGATACCCTACCTGCCCGTTGTAAAGATACAGCGCGGGCACGAATAGCACCATGATGGCCATGCAGGCAATTCCTACCGTCGAAAACCGTGCCCTGCAGGGGATTTCTGCTTCGCCCGGGTTGTCCCTGGGCGCCGCCCGTGTTATCTCCACGGCGGGCTTGCCGAAAATCCAGGAAATCAACGCCCCCTCCATGAAAAGCAGCGCTATTTCCACAATGTAGAAAACAATGCCTTGCGCCCAATGTGTGAATCCCGTTGCCGCCTCCCGTCCGAAGTGAATCGCCAGCACTCCCACTCCCGCTACCCTCAGCATGTTCATTATGATTGCTATGGGCACGGCGCTGAGAGAGATAAATATCCTCGTGGGCAAATCCCGACGGGTGATATACGCGAACGCCACCGCCACCGCGACGAGCGTCAGGAGAGATTTCATGCCGCTGCACGCATCCGCCACTGCCAGAGGCAAGGGCGGATCCAGGGCCGTTATCGTCAGCTGTCGCCCGCTCAAGGTCGCCTTTACTCCAAGCAGTTTTGATATGTAAAATCCCGCCTTCGCGGCCAGATTCTGCATCGGTACCGACATCCGCTGATAAACCGGGTCCGGCACCGGCACCATGAACAACAGGAAGCAAATCGGAAACAGCAACTCCCTGAACATCTTTGTTCCCAGCAGGCTCCATATCAACCCGGCGAACAGAACCACCAGTGAACAGTACTTCAGAAAATCAACCTGTCCGGGTTCCGCCAGAAGCCTCATCCCGATGCCCAGAAAAACAAGAGGCAGCCCCCACAGCGTCGCCCTTATGGGCGTGGTCCTTAATCGCCGCCATTTCAGCGCCACGAATATCGCCGAGAAGACTGGGATGGCCATGTTATACGTTCTGTCTATCGATGGATTGTTCCAGTCCATCCACAGCTGCTCCAGCGTGCCGAAGAACGCATATACTCCCAGCAAAAGCCCGCCCGCAACCGCCATCTCCACGATCTTGTGGGGGCTCAGTCTGTTCAGCGTAATGTGTTCAGGCCTTATGTCCCGTGCTGAAACCATATCGCAAACTGACCAGTCTCGATTAGTCGGAAGACCTATAGAAAAATACGGCCAACCTTTCCCTTCCCAAAGGCTCGATAAAATCAGGAGAAACGCCTCGCCCGCACACTCACCGGCGAGCATCCCTCCTCGACCCGCAATCTTATCACCTCTCGAACTGCAAGTCAATCAGCGGCCTTCGGCGGCTTTTTCACTTTCGGTCCGCACGACCTCGCAAACGATACCCGAGGACAGCAGGCGCGAAAGTAAAAGACCGGGCGAGGCCCGGCGCCAGGGGCGGCTTTTTCACTTTCGGTCCGCATGGCCTCGCAGACGATATCCGAGGACAGCAAGCGCGAAAGTAAAAGACCGGGCGAGGCCCGGCGCCAGGGGCGGCTGACTCCCCGTCCAGCATAGCAACCAGAGCCACCTACCCACATTTCTGACGTGCACCCCTGCTTGCCTGCAATCTACCCCTGCACTTTCCATCGTCAAATCCACCCTCTAGCTTGCGCCTGCTTTTCCTCGATGGTTGGAGCCAGTTACGTCCCCGACAATCCTTTAAGAATAGAGATGGAAATCGGGGCGCAGACTGCGGTCCGATCCGCAAACGAACGCCCTGCAATTGACAATTGAGCCGTGCGCCATATAATTCCCTCTGGTGATACTATGACCGCTTATCGACTATTCGGGCTTCTCGGTTTTGCCCTCGGGTTCGCGTTGTACCTGTCGCTCCTGTCAACTCTCCTGCGAAGGAGAATAAGGGTACGGGGCGAGATGGCGCTCGTGTGTCTTTTCGCAGCCATATCATTGTGGCTGCTGGGCAATTCCCTGACCTTTTTCTGCGAACTGCTCTTCAGTCCCCGCGGTGCGGGCGAAATCTCCGCGTGGCCGTATTTCAAGGTCTTCGACCTCATCTCCGGCGTGGGAATGCTGATGACGCCGCCGTTGCTGGTGCACGCCTTCGCCGCACAGATGCGCGCCGGTCGCAGTCCCCGCTTCAACGTTGAAGCCGCCTCCGCACGGCGTCTGCGCGCCTCCCTGCTGGCGCTCCTGGGCGATTGCGCCCTGGCGGTCTTTTACCTCCCGCTGTTTTTCTTCCTGCCCTCAATCATATTTCTCTTTCACCCGAACAGGGCCTGGCTGCTGACTCAGCGCACGGGAATGTTCGCAGGTACGGCCAGAATACTGGAAATCGCCGGCAGCGAAACCACTTTCATTGCCAAAGATCTGCGCTACCTCATACCATATCTATGCTACCTCCTTGTCGCCGGCCTGGCGTGCACGGTGTTTACGCGCGTCATAATCACGCACCGGCGGCGAAGGGATGACAAACTCTACTTTAGAACGTTTTACAGGGCGTTTTGGCTTATGAATGTGGCGATGATTATCATCGTCTCCGCATGCGCCGTGCTGGCCTTTGCCATGCCGGGCACTTACGTGGACCCCTCCACCGGAAGAGCGCTCAAGGTTTTCTCGCTCGTAGCATCCCTTGGCCCGGGCGTCATACTGACCAGTTACGCCTATCGTTACAACTACATGTCGCTGCACCTCTGGAGAAGACCGCTTCACGTGGGCGCTGCGTTGCTGGCCGCGGTCGTTTGCCTGCAGGGCTTCAACGCCGCGGCCGGGTGGATTGAGGAGGTCATCCGCGTTAATCTC
Organism: Planctomycetota bacterium; assembly: GCA_030622295.1. Lineage (GTDB taxonomy): Bacteria > Planctomycetota > B129-G9 > B129-G9 > B129-G9 > B129-G9. Next base: position 3,490 of record JAUXGI010000025.1, on the reverse strand, counting down.
GTAATCGTCCAGGTCGTCACGGTCGCCGTCATCGTCGCACTGCTGGGCCCCGCCCGCAGCCTGATGCGCAGGCTCGTTTACAGGGTTGTCGCGCGCATGGAGGACCTGCACAGGAGACGCCTGCTGGAAATCAGCGAGCGACTGAACGCGCCATCTATCTTCACCCTTTCGCAGATGTTCGACTTCGTCGCCGACGGCATACGACAGGCCTTCGACGTTTCGCGCGTGGTCCTGCTGGCCTACCAGCGTCCCTCGCTCGACCGGTCCGCCCCCGTCATACACGCCTCGAACATACTGCGTGCGACGAAACTCGACACCGGCACCATACTTTCATTCCTCAGCGGAGGAAGGCGGAAATACGTCGATTTGCTCACTTCGCGCAACCCGCAACTCATTGAAGAAATCCGCGCCCTCCGGTGCCAGTTGATATTCCCCCTCGCGCGAGGAGGCAGGATAATCGGGCTGCTGGCCGTCGGCAAGAGCGCCGCAGGCTCCTTCGGCGCAGGCGAAATTGAAATGCTCGGCATGTTCGCCGGACACGTCGCCACCGCCGTCGAGAACCTCATGCTTGTCGACGACAAGGTCAACCTCCGGCAAAAAATGCTTGAGAGCGAAAAACTGCTCTCCCTGGGCCGTCTCTCCGCCAGCGTCGCGCACGAGGTCAAGAACCCCCTCAGCGCCATCAAGACAATCACCCAGGTCGTCCAGGAAGACCTGCCCCCCGACAGCCCCATCCAGGGCGACCTGTCCATGATATGCTCAGAGATAGACAGGCTGAACAACGTCGTCAACCGCCTGCTCGAGTTCGCACGGCCCAGCCGCACAACCGAAACGGCGGTTGACCTCTACGACGTGGTTGACAGCGTGGTTGCCGTTCTTCGCCACGAAGCGTCCCGAAACAAGGTGCAAATCATCCCGGACATCGACCCCGAACTGCCGCCCATGTTGCTCAGCGTCGAAGCGCTCAAGGAAATACTCTTCAACCTGGTACTGAACGGCATCCAGGCCGTCGAGGGGGGCGGATGCGTGAGCGTTGCCGCGTCCATCGCCGCCGAAAACCGTGAAGAGGCGCACCTGCGGATAGTCGTGGCCGACACCGGCCCGGGCATAGCGCAGGAAAACCTGGAACGCATATTCGAGCCGTTCTTCACCACCAAGGCCGTGGACACGGGCCTGGGCCTACCCATAGTACGTCAGAAGGTGACGGACATGGGCGGAACAATAAGTGTAATCAACGACGGCGGCGCACGTTTTACGATACGCATCCCTTTTGTCTCGGCGGTCCCTTTGAAAAGAAAAACAGCCGAGCGGGTCACGCATCGTACCGTCGTGAGAAAGTAGGGAGATGCAGGAAAAAGGACAACCCGCAAAGATACTCATCGTCGACGACGAAATGCCCGCCAGGTACGGCCTGCGCAAGGCGCTCGAGCGCGTGGGGTACATCATCTGTGAAGCCGAAGACGGCAGGGCCGCACTAGACGCCGTCGCCGGGGAATCGCCCGACCTGGTCCTCCTGGACATCAACATGCCCGTTATGGACGGCATGGAGGCGCTCGAGGCGATATCCGGTCTTGAACATCCGCCTCTCGTAATCATGCTTACCGCGCACGGCAGCGAGCGCATCGCCGTGGAGGCGATGAAGAAGGGCGCTTACGATTACCTGGTCAAGCCCTTCGAGGTGGACGAACTGCGCCTCATCATCAAGAACACACTCGAGAAGATATACCTCAGGCGTGAGAACCTGCTGCTGCTGCAGAGGCTGGCCGACATGACCCGCTTCGGCGCGCTCCTGGGCGAGAGCGACTCCATGAAGCGCGTCTTCCAGTTGATAGAACGCATCGCCGCCGCCGACGTGGCCGTGCTCATCCAGGGAGAGTCCGGCACCGGCAAGGAACTCGTCGCGCGCGAGATCCATCGGCGCAGCCTCAGGAAAGACCGCCCCTTCGTCTGCGTCAACAGCGCCGCCCTGCCCGAGAGCCTTATCGAGAGCGAACTCTTCGGCCACGAACAGGGGGCCTTCACCGGCGCGGTGACCGCAAGGGACGGGAAGTTCCTCAGCGCAGACGGCGGCACCATCTTCTTCGATGAAATCGGCGATATGTCGGCAAACACCCAGGCAAAAATCCTGCGCGTCATCGAAGAAAAACAGTTCCAGAAACTCGGCGGCAACCGGACGTTCTCGGTTGACGTGCGCGTCATCAGCGCATCCAACAAGGACCTCATCGCCGAGATTGCCGGGGGAGGGTTCAGGGAAGACCTGTACTACCGCCTGAAGGTGGTGGACGTCACTCTGCCGCCGCTGAGGGAACGGCCGCGGGACATACCGCTGCTGGCCCAGCACTTCATCAGAACGTTCGCCGAGAGACACCGCCGACCCGTGCCGACGCTTGCCCCGGGGGCGTTGCGCGCGCTCGTCGCCTGCCAGTGGCCTGGAAATGTGCGGCAATTGGAGAACCTTCTCGAGAAGGTGATACTCCTTTACGACGGCGACAACATAGAGGAAGCCGACATCCGTCGTGAACTCCACCCTCGCCCCTCGGCCGGCGCCGTGTCCGAAGGCGCCGCCTACCAGGACATCAAAAAGGCCGCGGTCGAAGACTTTGAACGGCGCTTCATCGGCGAGCAGTTGCGCCGGCACGGCGGCAACATAACTCAAACCGCGCTCTCTCTCGGCATGCACCGTCAGAGCCTTCAACAGAAAATAAAGGAACTGCGCCTTTCCGTCAGAGGTGAGGGAGAAGGAAGTTGAACGCAAAAGCGCAATCCGGGGCCTGGGGGGCGGAGGGCAAGACGTGTACGGCAAAATCCGCGTTAACGCTGCTCGTGGTTCTGACGGCGGTCGCGCTGGCTTTGCGCCTGGTTACTCTTTCCCGCGCCGGCCTGTGGCTTGATGAGGCCGCCGAGGCCCGCTTCGCGGCCTTGCCCCTGAGCGACTGCTGGTCCGCCGACCCCAACGTGCCGCCCCTGAACCGCGTCATGCTGCACTTCTGGACACGCGCCTTTGGTGACTCGGAGTTCTCCCTGCGTTTCCCCGCCATGATACTCGGCACGTTGTGCGTGCCGGCAATCTACCTCCTCGCTGCGCAGACATTCGGACGAAGGGTGGGACTGCTCGCAGCCTTCCTGACGGCTGTCAGCCCTCCCGCCATCGAGTTTTCTCAGGAAGCGCGCCAGTATTCGCTGCTGGTGCTCGTCACGATTCTCGCCACGTACTTCTTTCTCCGGAGCGTGGATAAACCCCGCACGGTTTCGTTTGGCCTGTACGCCGCATTCACGGCAATCGGCACGTATACGCACTACCTCTTCGTCCTGGTAATCCTCGCACACCTGGTATGGTACGCGGTTTCAGGCCGAAAGTCCCGGGCGGGCGGTGTCGGTGTGGTACTGGCCTGCGCCCTTGCGGCGGTGCTTTACCTGCCCTGGTTGCCGCAATTGGTTGACGCAGCCGGAAAGCAGGAACGAGGTTGGGTTGTCTATCCCCTGTTTCAGG
>JAUXGI010000337.1 GCA_030622295.1 Planctomycetota bacterium | reverse complement strand
CAGGAATAATGGTTTCAGGTTTCAAGTTTCAGGTTTCAGGGAATCTGCGAAATCTGCGTAATCTGTGGATAGCAATTCTTGGCGTTCTTGGCGTCTTGGCGGTTAATTCAATCTGTGGATAAAACAGTCAGAAGTCAGAAATCAGGGCAAAGGGCAAGGGCAAGGGACAAAACATTCGTGTTTATTCGTGTGCATTCGTGGTTCCGAATTCAAGTCAGAAGTCAGAAGTCAGAAGAAACGGGCAACAGGCAACAGGCAACGGGCAATCCGCCTCAGGCGGACAACAGGCAACAGGCAACGGTCTTCGGCCCGCCTGCGGCGGGTAAATCTCCGGTCTCAGGTTTCATATGCTTCACGGCATCTGGGCGATAGCGCTGACGACTCTCAGGCATTGCGTGCGCAGCCGCGTGGTGCTTTTGGGGGTTGTTGCATACATTGCGGCGATGTGTTTATGCCTTATGTTTGCACCGAGGCCGGTGACCGCGGCGGTGGAGGTCTCAACCGGCGGCGAGGGGGGGGCGTTCGATGCGGAACGCGCCGCGCTCAGCCCGGAGGGCGAGAGGATTCGGTTCATCCAGTCCACCTCCGTCGGTGTGGCGTTCTTCTTCGGTATTGCAATCACGGCCCTGGTCGCGGCGACCTGGCTGCCGTCGCAGGTGCGAGGCGGCGAGTTGGGCCCGGTCCTCAGCAAGCCCGTGGGGCGTATCAGGGCGGTGCTGGGGACTCTGCTGGGCTTTTGGCTGTTGCTGGTTCTGCTGTATGCGGCATACGCGGTGTGCGGAGCGGGCACTTTGCGCCTGGCGGCCATCCTCTCGCAGGACCGCCGGGAATCCGCGCGGCAGTTGCAGACAATCCACATGGTCGCCGCATCGGACTTCGGCGGGAAGCACTCAGAGGCCGGCGCCGACGGCGAAAAGGCCAGGCTGACATCACAGGGACAGAGCGCCTTCTGGCGGTTCGACGCCGTCCGGTTCACCGGTGGCGAGCGCGGCGGAGACCTCATCCACTGCCAGTTCATCGGCGAGATTCAGAAAAGCGACAATCCATTCGTAAATCACACCGATTTGCTCGTCACCCTCAAAGAGCCGGAAGGCGGCCGCGTTTTGCAGCAGGCAAGAATCAACAACGTGAAGAGCGGCCGGATGGCGGAGTTCACCCTGAAGAGAAGCACGCTTCCGCAGGGATGTTTTGAAATAACGGTCTCCCCCGCCGTCCCCGGCTACCAGGTCGTCTGCTATCCCAGGGGGCTGGGCATCATAACGGGCACCGGCGGGTTCGAGTGGAACTACTTGAAGACATTCGGCCTTTCGCTCATCGGGCTGACGGTTTTCCTTGCGCTGACCGTCGCGGGCTCAACGCTGCTCACGCCGAACGTCAGCATATTCTTCGCCACCGGCGCGGGCATGGCGGGGGCGTGCATGAGTTTTCTCAGGGAATACGTCGAAACACGCTACACGGCGACCGCGCTCACAGCGCCCCTGGTACCGGGCGAAGGCGTGCATCCCTTCCTGGGCGGCCTGCGCACGGGGGCGGGCGCGTTCGGCGAGTCCGCCTTTGCTACCGTCCTTCAAGCGGCGTCCGACATAATCGGGACCGTCACCTTCGGCGCAGTGCCGGACTGGAGCCGGTTCGACAGCGTGAACCTTTTGCTCAACCGCGTGGCCGTTCCCGCACGGACGTTCGGACCGTCACTGCTGTATGCGGGCATCTACTGCGCGGTTTGCGTTGTTCTGGGGTCAGTCATCTTCGGCAGGAGAGAGTTGAAGTGAGCAGGGCTGCGAAACGGCGTGCCGGTCATCGGCGCAGTGCGGAGGGCAGGGGGTGGATTTTAGTTGTCCTGCTTGTGCTCATGCTCATCCCGTGGGGTCTTTGCGGCAACGCCGCCGGCAGGGCTTCGCCCGGCAAGGAGAGCGGATGCGCCGTCAGACCCGGCGCGTTCTTCGGCACGGTGGTTCTGGGCGGATTCCGCGCCCTCCTCATAGACTACCTCTGGGTGCGTGCCGACATCCTGAGCAGAAAAAAGGACTACTATGAACTGCGCGCCACTTATGACATGCTGGCCGACCTCCAGCCGGGCGCCGAGGAGGTGTGGGTCTTCAACAGCAGCAACATGGTCTACGACATTTCCGCCGAATACAACACCGCCGCCGGACGATACGCCTGGATACGCGCGGGGCTGGAGTTCTGCGTAAAGGGCCTGGAGCACAACCCCGACAGCGAAGTCATACGGATGCACCTCGCAGAGGTGTTCTACTTCAAGTTTTCTTACTACGCCGTCCAGAACAGCAGGGAGTTCCGCAGGCTTCTGCGCAGGGAGCCGGACAAGAGTTTCCTGCGCGAGCCGTCGCGCCCCAGCCCCGCACGCGAAACCCTGCTTTACGTGGAGGATGTCCTGCGAGTCAGGCCTTCCCCCCAGGGCCACGAGTTCAGGATATGGGCCGCCCATACACTGCT
>JAUXGI010000224.1 GCA_030622295.1 Planctomycetota bacterium | reverse complement strand
TCCTGCCGGAGTGTAAAATACCCGCCTTTGCATCTAAAGATGAAACCCGCGGGAGGGGGGCGCTGGTGGATGAGTATGAACTGCGCATCGTGAGGGATGCAGAAGGCAACGTGGTGGTGGCCGGCGCGGACCGGAAGGGATGGAGGCTGGAGTCGTTGGAGCCGGTACTGCGGGAACTGCGCGACTATCACGACCGCAATCTCGTTGACGGGGAACTCGCCGGGGACGCCGGCGTGGCCATCCAGTGCCGGGAGGACATTGAGTGGGAGGCGGTGGTGAAGGTACTGGACGTGGTGCGGGAAGCGGAAATTCCGGGGATACGATTGAAGTAGCCGTCTTGACATGCTCGTTGAGATATGCTACACATGTGGAAAGATGCGACGGGAGACGAGGGCCGGAAGGTCGGCGGTCCTCGGGATGCATCGTAAGCAAAGCCGTGCAGGCAGGTTACAGTGTCGCGGCGAGCGCCGTGTCGGCATGGTAATTGCGGGCCGTGCGGGGAGTTAAACTTCAGGCTCGCGATGGTTTCGTTGAGAATTCCGGAGTTAGTTGATGGCAACACGCAAACCCAACGTAGTTGTCGGGAACATCGAGGTGGTCCTTGCAATCGTCGGCCTGCTGATATTTCTCATCGTACTTGTCGTCAGCATATCAAAGGTGCCGCCGGTTTCGCTTAAGGATGCCGACAAGGAAAGGAGGGCTTTCGAGGAATGGTATAAGAAGAAGCAGGACGAAAACGTTGATGTGCCGGAACCTGAAAAACTGGTCGGGGAACTGCGCCGGATTACGGGTAAGCCGGCCGATGTGGAAGTGTTCAGAAAAGAGTTTCGGGGATGGTCCCCATATCCGTTCCCCAGCATGTTATTGCCGAAAGAAAGGGAGGAAGCCTACTTCATCGGCCCCGCGCTCCTGACCGCCGAACCGGGTTTCGACAAGGTTACGCTGACCGTGACACTGGAGGACCTCAGAGACGGGAAGGAGATTTCGAGATACAGTACCGTCTCAGGCAGCCTGACGCCGTATCCTCACCTCGACGCATCCAGAATACGGGTGGAAGTCTTCCGTGGCAAAAAGAGAGGCGATGCCGCGGGGGGCCGGATAGAGTGGGAGACGGACCTTATGCCCGCTCTTTTCCGGGAAGAAGAGGGGGTGTTTGTCCTGGAGGATTCCCGCGATATCGAGGGAGTGACCGAGTTGTGCTATAAGGCGCGTGTGAAGGCCACGGAGCCTTTCCGTAACGCCGACAAACTGAGCAAAGACGAGAATGTCTCAAGCCTGAAACTCGAACCCGAGGAATTCGAACCCAGACCTGCCCTGACACCCACCGGCGAAGAAGTGCTCGTGGTTAAAACGCTTTCGCCCTGGTCCGTGGAAGTAGACCAGGGCTGGAACGGCAAAAAGGTTACCCTGACCGTCATCTACCACCGCACCGGCAAGGACGAGAAACTGCCGGAACTGGGACCCGGCGAGAAAATAAACGGTACCACCTTTCGCCTGATTAATATCATCGACCTGCGGGATTTCGTCGTAGACTTGCAGGGCTCGATTACCAGGATAAGATTACAGATGTTCGTGGGCAACCGCCTCACCGCCGGGGAGTTCGAAGAGGTGGAAGTGGTTTGGACGGCGGACCCCTTCAACCCGATTGACGACAACGGGCGGATAATCGAAAAATTCGCGCGCGATGCGTTCGCGGCTCTCGCGAGGGCCGGTGGCGGACTGGACCTCGGCGGGGCGACGTTCGACTACGAAAACAATTTCATCGCCAACCTCCTCTGGCGCGCCGTAAACACCTACCCCGCGAAGAAGGAAGGCCGGTTGACCAATATCTTTGGGGACGACATCCAGCGATACCAGTACCAGCCGGAGGGCGAGGGGAAGCCGGTAAAACTCATTCCCTGCAAATACACCGCCGGCCTCAAGAGAGACGAGTCGCTGGTAGTGCATGTTGACCCGCGCAAGGCGGGGGATGGCAGGGTAACCTACTTCGCCGAATACGGGAAGAAAGAGGGCAACACGATAAGATACTTCAAATCCGGTCCTTACCAGGTCGACAGAATAACCGGTTTTGATGCCACCGCCGAAGACAAGGTCAGGAAGTTGGTCAGCGCGATTTCTTCGGACATCGAAAGGGGACTCAATGCGGGCGCATTCGCCCGGGACAACGGCGCCGGTCTGGTAGGCCTGGGCGATGTTGTTGTCTACAGGAAGTTGCAGGCCATAGGGCTTCTGAGTAATCTCAGCGAGAGGCCGATTAAGGTCATCGTGCAGTATCAGGATGAAAACCTCGGGGAAGGCGCCAAGTTGCTTGAAGCGCCGGTAATCAAGAAGGAGGCGTACGTCAAGCCCAGGAGAGTTGAACCGTCCGGGAGTGAGAAGGAGAAGGCCGAGTTCATGAACAAGATGGGGGTGAGGATCCTTTTTCACGAGAGATACCCGGAATATGAGAACATCGACGCCCTGGCCGCCTACGTCGAAAAACACTTCAACGTCAAAGTCACGGTAGACCAGTCGCTCAGGACGGACGACCTGGATAAGACCGGTTTCAGCGTCACTCTTGACGGGACGAATTTGACCGTAAAGGAGTTCATGGAAAGGGTGGTCGACTCCTTCAACAAGAAACTCGCCGCGGGGGAAGAACCCGCCGGGAAAATCCGGTACGAGGTACGCTATGAACGCGCGGACATATTGCTCACGCTGGAGTAGGGTCCTCTTCGTCGCAAGCCTGTGCCTGTTGCTCGTTGCGGGCTGCAAGGGGGGCGTCAATTACACAATCGGCCCTGATGACCTGCTGACCGAAGGGGACATGTTCGACCGATACTTTGATTTCTACAACCTTTCGCCCAGGGCGCCCGAACCGGAAGAACAAAGCCCCCGCCCGGCCGGGGAAAGCCCGCTGCAGCGCCGCCGGCTTGTCGAAATAGGCCGGCTGGAGCTGACGGAAGTGACGCTTGAGGAAGGCGTGCGCCGGCTTCGCGCGGCCGCACCGGGCTGCCCGCCTGTCGTGATAGTGCCCGACGCGATTAAGGCCGCCGGTGACAAGAGGGTTTCGCTTGAACTGCGCAACGTCGCGCTGGAGTTGGCGCTTTCACGGTTCCTGGAACTGTTTGACGCCGGACTGTTCTACGTCCTGCAGGACGAGGCGCTGGTCATCGCGCTCAAGGGCAGCCTGAAGCCGGTGATTACCGGGGCCGGGACCTGAGCGTGAGCCTTGTAGGCTAATCGTTACTCACATCGAAACGGCCCACCGCCTCGTTGCGCGGCCTTTGGTTGAACCGGGCGCGTGAGGCGACGGCCCGCCCTTCGGAGAAAAGGGTTTTTTCGTAACGCCGTTACCATGAGGTATGCGATGTACCGTATGTCTATCTCTGCAATGCTGATTTCGTGTCTGGCGCTGGTTTTCCTTGCAGGCTGCAAGCAGGTCGAAAGAGCGAAAGACCGGGCCGAGGGAGGCGAGGAGGCCGCGGCCCCCTCCGCCGGCCGCTATGATGTGTCGGACATTGAAAAGGAGGCGATGGAGCGCGAAGCGCGGGATGCCTACGACCAGGGGATTCTGGCCCGTCAC
>JAUXGI010000228.1 GCA_030622295.1 Planctomycetota bacterium | reverse complement strand
TCGGCCTCGTCCAGTTCGGATATCTCCATCTGCAACTGTCCCCGGATGAAGAGGCATGGAAAGGGTTTCTCCTTTATCGACGCGAACGCGGCGTCGCCGGCGTCCTGGTTTTCGTCCATGTTTATCACGGCCAGGCGTGGTTTCTGCGTGAGGAACCTGAAACCGCAGAAGATTTTCTCTTCCTCGACGTTCAGCCCCACGCTTGCGATGGGCTTTCCCTCGGAGAGTGCGGGCTGAATTCTTTCAAGGATTTGCAGTTCCTCTTTTTCCTCCTGTCGGGTTTTCGTAGGGCGCTTGACCGAAACGCGCAGTTTCTCAATCCGTTTCTCCACCAGGTCCAGGTCCGCCAGGAGCATTATTACATCGATTTCATCCAGGTCTCTGACGGCGTCCGCGTCGCCGTGGATGTGGGGCACATTGTCGTTCTGAAACGCCCTTATTATCGTCAGCAGTGCGTCCGTGTCGCGCAGCGTCGCGAGCAGTTCCGCGCGGGATGCGCGGTCCGTAGTGTGCCTCGCAACGCTCTCCGGCTCTATGCCCGGCACATCCACTATTTCCAGGTGCGCCGGGGACCATTTCTTCGGATTCAGGGCTTTCTGGAGGCGCTCGAGCCTTTCGTCCGGCACGCGCACGGTTACGGATTCCACGCCTCTCTGCAAACCCGCGAAACCTACTTCCCGGTGCAGGCCGGTAAGGGCGTCGAATATCGTCGTCTTGCCCGACGCCGGCAGTCCCATAAACCCCACCCTCATGGCTTCGCCCTCGTCAGCAGTGTGCTCGGGGAGTCAGACCCTTCCCGCCCCGCAAGGCGGGGCTCCTCAGCCCCTCCTTCGTCGGGATAAACTCCTGATCCCCTCGCCTGTCCCCTCGCGGCGCCCGATGGCCGGTTGTTGCCGTGGGGCGAGTTTATTCCTCGCTGAGGAACTCTCTCAATCCCGCAATGCTGATGGTTTCGACGTTGTACAGTTGTATGGCGTTTCGAGTATCCTCGGGGGGGATACCTTCGCCGATTACGGCATACTTCGTGTTCGCGTCGATTTTGTCGACTACTTTGCCTCCCCATTCCCGGATACGGTCGATTACCTTTGCGCGCGACAGCGGGGCGGGGAACTGGCCGATTACAACGAACTGTGTCGGCACACCCCTGCGATAGAACGGAGAATGAATCTGGTCGTCCTCCAGGATGGGATTGTCGTCTTCATATAGTTCGAGGATTCTGAAGTAACTCTCGTGGTCGTCTACCTGATAGAGTTGAATCCGTCCCTTCCTGTTCTCGCCGCGGAAGACCTCGAATATCATGCCGGGGCGGGCCTTGTGTTTCCTGCCGATGTTCACGGCGCCCCGTGCGTCCACCCCGGTGCCCCGGATGAGCAGGACCTCGCCGTCCGGCGTGGCTTTAAATCTCTCTTTGATGGTTGTAATGGTCTTTGTCTCTTCCTTTTTCGGGCTCAACTCTTTTTGCAGTTGTTCGACCAGCACCTCCAGGCTCTTTGCCTTTTCTTCGAACGTGCCGCTTTCTTTCCTCAATCTGGCCAGTTCCTCATTCTTTATCTTGAGTTGTTCGTCATAATCTTCCCTGGCATCTTTAAGGTCGGCCTTCAACTCTTCTATCTTTTTGGTGTAACGCTCCCTGTCTTTTTCGGCGCTCGTTTCTATGGCCTGCAGGCTGCGGAGTTCCTCGGAGATTCTCTGCAACTGGTCCATTTGCGGGGGGAGCACGAGTTTCCCTTCGTCGTCCCTGGGAATTTCACTGTCGAAAACGCGAACATAAATCTCCCTGCTTTTCGACTCCACGGTGTTCACTTCGGAGACGCAACTGTCTATCTCTGCGTTCCTGCTGTTTATCTTTCCGCCCTGCTCCTTGACAAGCGCCTCAAAATTGAGCCTCAAGGAATTGATGGTGTCGCACCTTTCCTTCAGAATGGTGGGGGATTCCATGTAATCCGTCCACAGTCTCACGATGGCCTTCTCGTCGGTTTTGCTGAACTCGGAGCCCAGGCCGGGCGCACCGCCCAGGATGTCCAGCAGTTTTTCGCAGTTCCTCTCCGCGGCTTTTCTGGCTGCATCCGCCTCGTCGCGGGCGCCTTCGGCGTCGAGCCTCATCTGTTCCCTGGCCTGAAGCGGAAAGACCACGACATAAACCAGCAGCAGGAAGAAAACCGCCAGCAGCACACCCATCACCACCATTGGCAGGAGATATCTGTTGAAGACGTATGGCATGGCACTTTCCTTTCTTTGTTAGAACGCTCGTCCCTTACGGTTTCCCCTCCGGCACGCGGAGGGGGAGGACTGCGCGGGGTCAATGAAAAAGCGACACGGTTACCACCTCCCTGGGTGCCCCGGTCGCCCTATCTTATAAGATTTCGCGAGCAAATTTTCAATCGTTATTATAAACTACCGTGTGAAAAAAATCCAGAAAAAAAACTTGACATTCGAACCAAAGCCGCTATATTCTAACCATACGTTTCACAGACGGAGCGTGTTCCGAATCACTTCTTCGGGCCGTTAACTCAGACCTCTGTTTCTTTCCTGCTCCAATCAAAGCCGGTTGATTACCTTTGCCTGAAGCAGCAAGTTGACTATATCCTGACTCCGGAGCCGAAATACCCGTATGGCAGGTCGGTTCCGTGCCGGTTTTGCCGGGTCGGTGAGGCATGGCCAAGCGACTCTTTCTCATAGATGCCCACTCTTACCTCTATCAGGCCTTCTACGCAATCCGCCGGTTGACTGCTCCCGACGGGACGCCGGTCAACGCCGTCTACGGGTTCACGAACCTCCTGATGAGGCTGCTCACGGACATCAGGCCGGATTACGTGGCCGTGGCCATGGACACCCCGGGCAAGACGTTCAGGCATGAACGCTACGATGAATACAAGGCCACTCGAAAGGAAATGCCTTCGGAACTTCAGGCGCAGATACCCTTGATACGCGACGTGATGGACGCATTCGGCGTACCGGTCTTCGCCGTCGAGGGCTTTGAGGCGGACGACATCATCGCGGCGATCGCCAAACGCGCCGAAACGGAGGAAATCGAAACCTTCATCGTCACGCGCGACAAGGACGCCAAGCAACTGCTGAGCCCCCGGATTCGCATGTTTAATACACGGGACGACAGCACGTTCGGACCGGAAGACCTTCAGCGCGAGTGGGGGGTAGCGCCCGGGCAGGTGGTTGACGTGCTCGCGCTCATGGGCGATGCGTCCGACAACATACCCGGAGTGCCGGGCGTCGGCGAGAAGACCGCCCTGAAACTCATACACGAATACGGCGGTTTGGAAGACGTTCTCACAAACGCCGGGCGCATAAAAGGGAAAAAACTCAGCCAGAACCTGAGGGAATACGCCGACCAGGCCCGCATGAGCAGAGAGTTGGTAATCCTGCGACTGGACGTTCCGCTGGACATGGATTTCAATCAGTGGCGTCCGGGGACGAACGTCGACGGCAAACTGCTGACGCGGCTCTTTGAAAAATACGGCTTCAAACGACTGCTGAAAATGCTGGCCCGGCTGGTCCCCGAGCAGGAGGCAACGGGGACGGCCCTCGGCCGCGT
>JAUXGI010000195.1 GCA_030622295.1 Planctomycetota bacterium | reverse complement strand
TTACCCCTGCTTGTGAGGGCAAGCGTAAGCGAATCGTTGATACTTTTGGCCGTTCTGGATATGCCTTTCACGTTTACCTCTGGTTAGCAATCCCTTATGGAAAAACGGCAATTTAACCACACCCCCGCCCGCAAAGCAACCGCAATTTCCCCTGATGGGCGCCAAGGGCCGCCGGGAGCAATTTTCTTGCGCAGGGGGACGGCCCTGCTATAATCGGCAGTTCGAAAAGACGCATTGAACGGAGCGGCATAATGCCGGGGAAATTCCTCGTAACCAGCGCACTTCCCTACGGGAACGGGCCGATACACCTGGGCCACATAGCCGGGGCGTATCTGCCCGCAGACGTGTATGTGCGCTACAGGCGGATACGCGGCGACGATGTCCTGTATGTCTGCGGCAATGACGAATACGGCGTCCCCACAACACTGGCCGCCGAGAAAGAGGGGCTTTCGAATCAGGAACTCGTGGACAAGTACTACGGGATTAACAGGAAGGCCTTCGAGGGGCTGGAGTTCAGTTTCGACGTGTATTCCCGCACGAGCACCCCGGAGCACGCCGAACTGTCGCAGGAGTTCTTCCTGAAATTGTTCAGGGGCGGCTGCATCGTTCAGAAAGAGATAGAGCAACTGTACTGCGGCAAGTGCTCGCGGTTTCTGCCGGACCGTTACGTGGAGGGCACCTGCCCGTTCTGCAAGACAGGCGGCGCCAGGGGCGACCAGTGCGAGAACTGCGGCAAGTGGTACGAGACGCGGGAACTGATAGACCCTCTCTGCAAGATATGCGGCCACAGGCCCGGGCTGAAGAAGACGACGCACTGGTTCTTCGAGCTGCAGAAGTTCGCCGGGCGGCTGCGCGAATGGCTGGAGAGCAGGGAGGGCTGGCGCGACAACGTGCGGAACTTCGCGCTGGGCTGGCTGAACGAGGGCCTGCAGGAACGCTGCATCACGCGCGACCTCGACTGGGGCGTGCCGGTGCCGCTGGACGGCAGCGCGGGCAAGGTGCTGTACGTCTGGTTCGACGCGCCGATAGGCTACCTCTCCTTCACAAAGCAATACTCGGAACAGGTCGGGACGCCGGAACTCTGGCGCGAGTACTGGGAGAACGAGGACTGCGAACTCGTTCACTTCATAGGCAAGGATAACATCGTCTTCCACGCGATCGTCTGGCCGGCGATGCTCATGGGCCAGGGGCGCTACATCCTTCCGGGCAACATCCCCGCCAACGAGTTCCTCACCTTCGGGGGCGAGAAAGGCTCCAAGAGCAGAGGCAACGCGGTAACCGTGCCCGAGTACCTGGAGAAATTCCCGCCGGACCTTATCCGCTACTACCTGACCGTCAATGCGCCCGAGAGCAGCGATTCGAACTTCACATGGGAGGACTTCGCGAAGAAGCATAACGAGGAACTCGCGGACACCTTCGGGAACCTCTTTCATCGCATCCTCACCTTCGCGCACAAATACTTCGACGGCGCGGTGCCCGCCGGAGCGGCCGGGGAAAAGGCGGCGCTGGGCGAAATAGAGGCGACGCGGCGGAAGGTCGAGGCCGCCTTCGAGGCGTTCCATATCAGAAACTCGCTGCGCGAGGTCCTGAGTCTGGCGCGGTGGGGCAACAAGTTTTTCGATGAAGAAAAACCCTGGACGACGCGGAAGTCGGACAGGGAAAGGTGCGGCCGCACGATTGCGCAGTGCCTGGAACTCATCGGAGCGCTGGCTGTTCTGCTGGTTCCCTACATGCCCGCGTCTTCCGCGAAGTTGTGGCGCATGTTGGGCTTCGAGGGCGTGCCGGGGCCGGAGCAGTGGGGCGCGCTCGGCAGGCCGCTCTTCCAGGAAGGGCACAAACTGGCCGAGCCTGAAATACTGTTCAGAAAAATAGAGGAGATACCGTGACTCACCGAAACATCACCTGTCTTTGTCTGATTGTCGCGGCAGCGCTGTCCCTCCTGCTCCCCGGATGCGGCAAGCGGGAGGAGAAAAAGCCGCAACCCGAGGTCAAGAGTGCGGAGCCCTCCCCCCCCCCGCCGCCTTCATACACCGACCGCCTGAAGACGCTCGCCGCCGAAGCCCTGGACACCGTCCGGGCGGAGGCGGCCTTCGACGAAGAGGCGTTCGCCCGGGCACGGGCGCTGGCGCGCCGCCTGAGGATGTATGAATACGGCCACACGAGACACATCCCGAGGACATCGGCGACGCTGCCGGAAGAAGACGAGATGTACATGAGCCTGTTCCTGACTCCGGAGGTCCTGCCCGCCGATGAGAACCTTTTTGAGATAGTGCAGAAGGTCGTGGACATCGGCAGGCCCGCGGTGCCGGCGCTCCTGAGCGAGTTCCTCGAAACCGCCGACGTCCGGTCGCAGGAGTGCCTGCTTCTTCCGCTCGGAAGAATTCCGGACGGACGCGACCTCTTCCTGCCGTTCATCCTGGATGTGCTGGAAAACGGCAGGCAAAGCAGTCTGAGGCAGACAGCCGTACAAACCATACAGGCCCTGCTTCTGTCGGGAGTGGACCCCGAAACGCTCGCTCCCGAGGTAGTTCCGGAACTGCTGGCGATATCACAGCGAACACGGCAATCGGGCACGGCCCAGGCCGCCCTGTCGCAGGTGTACGAATTTCAGATGCGGGGATGCGCGCTGGACGCCGGGCACACGGCGATGTTGAAGGAGGGTTTGAAGGACGCTAATGTCACCGACCTGCGCGCCGTCCTGGCGGCCAGATGCCTTCTGGCGGAAAAGGAAGAGGCGGCGGCGGACTTTCTCCTGCGGACGCTGGATGCGGCGTACAGACAAATGGTGAGGGAGAAATCCCGCGGGAGGGATTTGACGCTGTGGACCCTGCATCTCTTCGGGGAGATGCGCGTGGCGGCCGCGCAAGAGGCCGTGACAAAACTGCTGAAAGCCGCCGCACACGCCGAAGCGCGTCAGAAGGCGGCCTGGGCCCTGGGCCGGATGGCCGCGAACGGCGACGAGAAAGCCGGGATACTGAAGGCCCTCGGAGACGCGCTGGTAAAGGAGAGGGACCTGTCGGCCTTCAAGGAAATAGCCGAAGCCCTCTCGGAGAACGGAGACGAGGGGGCGTTCAGGCTTCTGCTGAGACAATCGCACGATAATGAAGAAGAGTTGCCGCGTCTCTACTGCATAGATGCCCTGGCGTCGGCCCTGGAGGCGGGCGGGGTACCGGACGGGGTTGCCGCCGAGTTCATTGCCGGCTGCGCTTCAAGGGCGCGGGAGAGCCGGGACTCCTCGCTGCGCCTGCGCTGCGTGACCGCGCTGGGCGCCGCATCGACAATGGAAGACAGGGATTTGCAGGACGACGTCGCGGCGGAACTGGTCGGCATTATGAACCACGACGGCGAGTTCTGGGTCAGGGCGGAAGCGGCGGCGGCGCTGGGGCGTTTTTCCGGGCCGGTTACGGATTTGCTCGAGGCCCTGCAAAAGGACGACGTCGAGCACGTCAGACTGAGCGTTATCAGGGCACTGGGCGAGCGAGGCTCCGCCGAGGCCGCCGTCCCGCTCATCGAGGCGATGAAGAGGGGCGGTCACGGGATTGTGACGGCTTGTGCGGCGGCGCTTCCCAGGCTGAAAGGCTTTACTCCCGACTGCCTGTTCAGGGAGTACCGCTCACCGGGAATCTCCGAGGGCGCCAGAAAAAACATACTCATGTGCCTCAGGGGAATGAGGTATGAAGATGAGATACTCGGTTTTCTCATTGACGAAGCGCTGCCCGGCGAGAAAGACGCCGAACGCAGGACGGGAATAGTCCTCGACATAGGGAGTCGGCTGGATTCGGAACACCGTCTCGCGCCGCAGGCGGTGGCGAGGCTCGTCAGACTCCTTGAGAAGGAGAGC
>JAUXGI010000023.1 GCA_030622295.1 Planctomycetota bacterium | reverse complement strand
GACCTGGAGACCCTCAGCGAAATCGCCTCCGAACTGTTCTAACCCGCATTTCTCACGGCTCGGGGAGTTAGACCCTTCCCGTCGGCCCCGATACATCGGGGCGGCCCTTGGCCGCTTTTATACTTCCGGTTTGCATAACCTCGGAAATAATGTTCGAGAAGAGACAGCGCGAGAGGAAAAGGCCCCGCGAGGCGGGGCTCCTCAGCGTCTGACCCCCTTTCCGACAAGAAACGGTTGAAATGGGACAAGGCCTGTGTTAGTATCCCGAACTTTCCACTTTTCCGAAATGCGGCTTTTGAGAAATGGAGTCAGAAATGTCTTTCCTTGAAAAACTCAATTCGATGCTGACCAGGAAGCAGAAAAAGTACGTCGACGTTGACCGCGAAGAACTCATCAGGATTTCTCTGGACAGGGGCGAAGCCGCGCTCGCAAAGAAGGGCGCTCTCGCGACGTGGACGCTCCCGGAATCCACCGGCCGCAGCCCGGCCGACACGCACATCGTCCGACACCCCGAAAGCGAGGACAGAATCGACTGGGGCCCGATTAACCATCCCATGAAACCCGAGGTCTTTGCCATGCTCGAAGAAGACGCGCTCAAGATGCTCGGTCATCACGATGCGGTCTTCGAGACCAACCGCTACCTGGGCGCGGACGGCAAATACTCGCTGCACGTGCGGACCGTAACCGCCTCGTCCCTCACGGCGCTTTTCACATGCAACATGTTCCGTGAAATGCCCGAAGGTCACGAGAGCGGCGTCTTCGCCGGAAAGCCCTTCACCATCGTCGTGCTGCCGTACCACAAACTCGATATTGAGAAATATTTCGGCAAGTTGCGCGACGTCCGCACCGACATGGCGATTGCAATGGACATGGACAGGCGCATCGCCATCATCATCGGCAACGCCTACATGGGCTCGGTGAAGAAGACGATGTTCACCGTGATGAACTACATCCTGCCGAACGAGGGGATACTGCCGCTGCACTGCTCGGCCAACGAGGGGAAGAGCGGCGACATTGCGTTGTTCCTCGGCCTTTCGGGCACGGGCAAGACAACAATTTCCTCCGACCCGAAGCGCGCGCTCCTGGGCGACGACGAGTTCGGCTGGGGCGCGAACGGCGTGTTCAATTTCGAGAACGGCTGCTACGCCAAGTGCATCAACCTCGATTCGGTCAAGGAGGCGCAGATATTCAACGCCATCCGCCACGGCGCTATTGCGGAGAACGTGATGGTGTATCCCGACGGTCGGCTCGACTTCTTCGACAATCGCCTCACGGAGAACTCGCGCGCATCATACCTGCTCGAAGCGATAGGGAACGTGAAGATGTCCGCGGTGGGCGGTCATCCGAAGAGGATAATCTTCCTGACCGCCGACGCAAACGGCGTCCTGCCGCCGGTGGCAAGGCTCACGCGCGAGCAGGCCATGCTCCAGTTCATCATGGGCTACACGAGCAAACTCGCCGGCACGGAAACCGGCATCACCGAGCCGCAGAGCACCTTCAGCGCCTTCTTCGGCGCGCCTTTCATGCCGCTCAAGCCCGACGTCTATGCGGAACTGCTCGGCGAATACATGGACCGCTACGGCGCCCAGGTCTACATGGTCAGCACCGGCTGGTCGGGAGGGCCTTACGGCGTGGGCGAGAGGATGGACCTGAACCTGACGCGCCGCATAGTTACTGCCGTGCTCGAAGGCGAATTGGACAACGTCGAATATCGCGAAAACCGGCGTTTTCATTTCCACGTGCCGCTGTCCTGTCCGGACGTCGACCCGACACTGCTTGAGTCTAAAACCACGTGGCCGGACCAGTCGAAATATGAGCCGCACGCGGAAAAACTTGCCGGTGATTTCAGAGAGACATTCGAGAGGAAGTATCTGGGCCGCGTGCCCGACTCCGTCGCCGCCGCCTGCCCGGGCCGCTGACGACGGGTCGGAATCGGGTCTGACCCTACTACGCCGTCAAGATTAAAGATGAGGGCTCGCGGTACGCTCGGGGAGTCAGACCCTTTCCCGTCGTCCGCCTCAGGCGGACTCCTCCTCAGCGTCTGACCCCCTCGCTAAAGCCCTCACACGGTATTCAACCCATAGCGTTAAGGTTGACGGTGTACTGCAGCCGCAAATCGGAGACACCGACAAATCTTACGCGCTCCCATATAAGGTGCATCATCCCTCCATTGTGGTAAAATGCGCAAAGAGGCGCAAAGATATTTTGCGTAGAGTCCGATAGTGTCATAAACAACAGACTGTCCTTTGGTGGTTGTTATGAAAGAACGAAAAAAAACGGAGTCCGAAAGCGCTCAGGGTATTGAAGGCAGTCCCGATGTCGCGCTGGAAGGACTGAGCACGGGTCAGGTGACCCTGCTCGAGGCGCTGGCGGTTATCGGCAGGCCTGCCACGGCGGAATTGCTGGGCACGGTCCTCTCAATGCCGGCGGCCGAATCCGTGCGCGAACTGGGGGAGTTGACCTCGTCGCGAATACTCCGCCGGAGCGTCAAGCGCAGGCGGCGCGTGTACTCGTTCCGCGACGATGCGCTGGGCCCGGCGCTGTATAACCGAATGACCGACCGTGACAGAGGTCGATTCCACGCGGTGGCCGCACGTGTGCTTGAGGAGGAATACGGCCCGGAAAGCGAGCGGCACTGCGAAGAACTGGCGCGGCATTTCATCGCTTCGGGCAGCAAGACCAAAGGCGTTCATTACGGTTTGCTTGCGGCCGATTCTCTCAAAAAGAAGAACAACGATGAAAATGCAGTTGGAACATACGAGGCGGTCTTGAGCCTGCTGCCCGAATCGGGCAAAAAGGATAAGAAGATCAGAGCCCTGAAAGGCCTTTGCGCTTTGATGACCGACCTCGGCAGACATGGTGACGCCCTGAAGCGCCTTCATGAGATACTCGACATCGGCGGTGAACAACTCTCAAAGGAGGAACAGGCGGAAACGTGGTACGGCATCGCCAGGCAATTCTATGCGCAGGGCAAATTCCGGGAGGCTGAAGAGCACGCGCTGCGAGGGATTGATCTCGCGCCGCGCCGGGCCGTGGCGCTCCGAGCCGGTCTGCTGTCGACACTCGCGCTGGTGAGAAGCATGGACAGGTGTGATAGTTCTTCCCTGACTCTTTGCGAGGAGGCTCTCTCCCTGGCTGAGCAGTCGGGGGACAAGGCCGCGATAGTCAGGGTTAACACGGTTGCCGGCGGCATTTGCCTGTGGTTCGGCGATTATGAAAAAACCGTCAAGCATTATAACAGGGTGCTTGAAGCGGGCAAGGACCTGCCTGCTTCACGTGATCTCATTGGCGCGTACAACAACATCGGCATCTCATGCCTGCTGATAGGACGGCCCATGGAGGCTGTCGCCTGGCTGGACAAGTGCGTTGCGCAGGCAAAGAAAAGGGGCGACAGGCCCCTCACGGCGCTGGCTCTGCTTAATATGGGTTGCGCATGTATGGAGTCCGCGCAATATGACAAAGCGCTCCAATGCCTTACCAGGGCAATCACGCTGTACGAGGGTATGGGTCCAACCAGCGTTTTACCATGCGCTCACCGCCTGCTTGGGATGGTTCTCGCCAGGCTCGGACAGGAACAGCAAGCCAGGAGAGAACTTGAAACCGCGGTGTCCCTCTACGAAGCGCAGGAAAGTTACTCGAATCGGGCCAAACGCCTTGCCGCACTGGCGGGTCTCGCAAAACTCGGCGGTGATGGCGACAGGACGCTGCAATATCTCAGAGACGCGGTGCAGCCGGGGACGGAAGTTCGCGCCGTAATCGAGGTGCACGACATGTTGTTCGAGATGGCGCGGCTTCTCATTACCAGGGCGGACTTCGATGAGGCGACCCGGGTAGCGGAGAGACTCCTTGAGGTGTCCCGCAAGACCGGCTATCGCTATTACCAGGTGCGCGTAAAATGGCTGAAGGCCATGATCGCGGCCGAGTCCGGAGCCGGCAACAAGGAGGATGTCGCCGCCGCCCTGACGGAGGCCATCGAAAGCCTCACGGACAATATGGCCCCCGAACTGGTGTGGCGCGCTCATTTGCGCCTGGCGCACATCCACCTTGAAGACGGACATCTCGAAAAGGTCCTGGACAACCTGCGCCAGGCGGCAAGAACGATATCGAGAATCAGGCGCCAAGTCCCCGAGCAGTACCGCCGGGACTACATGCACCGGGAAGGCAGGGAAGAGGTCTTGAGGGAACTCGCAAGCCTTGAGCGCAAACTCGGCAGGGAACTGCCTCCGGTACGCTTCAGCCTTCTGCTCGATACCATCAAACTGGTAAACAGGGAACACGACATAGACAAGATCCTAAACAGGAGCGTTGAGGTCGCCCTTGAACTGACGGGCGCCGAGCGCGGCTATCTGATACTGGTCGAAGACGGAAAAACGGACCTCAAGGCCGCCCGGAGGGCGGACGGCCGCCCCATGAGCAAACGCGGCTTGAAAACCAGCCGCGCCATAGCAATCACAGTGGCGGAATCCGGCCGCACAATACTGAGTTCGGATGCAAACAACGATGAAAACCTGAGGCTTATCATCGGCTCGCTCAAAACACCCCTCTGCTCGGTACTGTGCGTGCCGCTGACAAGCGCCAGCAAGACACTGGGCGCCATGTACCTGGATAACAGGTACCAGACCGACGCATTCACCCCCGACGACCTGCGGCTTATCGAGTCGTTTGCCGACCAGGCGACGGTGGCAATCGAAAACGCCCGGCTGCACGAGGAACTCGCCAAACTGAACGTACGCCTGGAAAAGCGACTGCAGGAGCGCACGCACGAGTTGAAAACGCTGCTCGCAGAGAGGGACTCCATGACGGAGAGGACGGGTTTCGGCGACCTCACGGGCCGGTCGAAGGCCATGCAGGACATATATCACCTCATCGAAAAGGTCGCCGACCTGAACCTGTCCATACTAATCCAGGGCGAGAGCGGCACCGGCAAGGAACTTGCCGCCCGCGCAATCCACTTCACCGGGAAACGGAAAAACAAGCCGTTCATCGCGGAAAACTGCGCGGCTCTTCCGGAGGCCCTGCTGGAGAGCGAACTGTTCGGCTATGTGAAAGGCGCATTCACAGGCGCAGACCGCGACAAGAAGGGCCTGTTTGAACTCGCCCACGGGGGAACCCTGTTCCTTGACGAGGTCGGTGATATGAGCCCCGGCATGCAGGCGAAACTGCTCCGCGTCCTGCAGGAAGGCCGGTTTCGTCCCCTCGGGGGCAAGGAGATGCGACAGGTTGACGTACGCATTCTTGCAGCAAGCAACAAGGACCTGGCGGCGCTTGTCAGGGATGGAGTCTTCCGCGAAGACCTTTTCTATCGCTTGAACGTAATGAACATGATTATACCCCCGCTGCGCGACCGCAAGGTAGACATACCACTGCTGGTTGAGGCGCTTTCGACGGATATCGCGCGGAGAGAAAAGAGAAAGCCGCTGAAGTTCAGCGTCGGGGCATTGCGCACATTAATGATGCACGACTGGCCGGGCAACGTGCGCGAACTGCGAAACGTGATTGAGAAGGCATACGTCATCGCCTCCGGCGGCCGAGCCGGCGAGACCGAGGTGAGGATGAGCCTGCCAATCGCGGGCATGGGACTTGATTCAGGCTACTCCGTGACAGGCGTGGGTTTTAAAAGCGCGTGCGACCTTTTCGCCCGTGACTACCTCACGCGTCTCATGCGCGAGGTCAAAGGCAACATCACCCAGGCTGCGGCCAAGTGCAAAGTATCGCGCCAGAACCTCCAGTATTTCCTGAGGAAGTACGCAATCAAGCGGCCTGAGTTCACGGAAAACACCCACCCCGCCGTCGGCCAATAACGCAAATTTTCTTTGCATCAAAAGGCCTACTGCAAACAGAGTTTGCGCACCCCTCCCATTTTCGCCCGGTCGGGATGTTGTAACATGCCTTACTTCATGCTATTAGAAAACACCCCAAATTTCGTCATCGGCATGTCATTTGCTGGTATACATTGTCTTACTTGCTAACATACTAACCATGGCGAAACGCCGTAATGGCTAGGATCGGTCTAAGTGTGTGCCTAGCGGTGCACAGATGGACCAATCGCCCCGGAAGCCTGCGGGGGGCTCGGGGCTTTTTTATGCAATCAGCCCGCATTTCTCACAAGAGGCATGAAAAAACCCTCCATTTGTGTCATAATGTTTTTCCAACCAAAGCAATATGACACAACGAGGGAGGGTTTTTAATATGACAGAGTGTATCACGAATAGGATCGTTTTTCAAGCCTCCGGCCGCAGGAATATCACCGCTGATTTTTCCGGAGGAACCATCACGTCCGATGCCGGTGTTCTCCTGCTTCGCCGGACCGATGAGCGCATCCGCCTTCTTGACCGTTTTGCCGACTGCTTCACCGATCACAGGAATCCCGGTCTGATTGAGCATTCGGTGCGCGACCTTGTTGCCCAAAGGGTCTTTGCCATTGCGCTCGGCTATGAGGATTTGAATGATCACGATGATTTGTCACGCGACCCGCTCCTTGCGGCTGCCGCGGGCAAGAGCGATCCGACGGGAGTAAGCCGCAAGCGTAAGCGCGACATCCTGCGTCCTCTTGCAACGAGGAGCACGCTCAATCGCCTGGAGTTGACGCCTGCTTCCGCTTCGCCCGCCTCGCGCTACAAGAAGATAGTCTACGACGCGCAGAAGATTGAAGCGCTTCTGCTCGATCTCTTCCTCGAAGCGCACAACAAGCCTCCCACAGAGATAGTCATCGATCTTGACGCCACCGACGATACTTTGTACGGCCAGCAGGAGGGCCGCTTCTTTCACGGCTACTACAACGAGTATTGTTATCTGCCGCTGTATGCGTTTTGCGGCGGGCATTTGCTTGCTGCGAGATTGCGCTCCTCAAATATCGACGCTTCATTGGGCAGCGTGGATTTGCTTGAGCAGATTATCGGGCACATTCGGGTCGAGTGGCCGGAGACGAAAATCATTGTTCGCGGCGACAGCGGGTTTTGCCGCGAAGAAATAATGGCGTGGTGTGAGGGAAAAGAGGCAGTGGACTACGTCTTCGGCCTGGCGAAGAACAGCCGTCTGACGGCAGTGATAAAGGAAGAACTGGACGGCGCGCGCCTTTTGTACGAGAAAAGCGGCAAGAGCGCGCGCATCTTCAAGGAGTTGCGCTACAAGACGCTCAAATCATGGAGCAGGGAGCGGCGTGTGGTAGCCAAGGCCGAACACCTGGCGAAGGGATCAAACCCGCGCTTCGTGGTTACCTCGCTTGCGCCGGAGCGCTTTGAGGCGCGCGCGCTTTATGAAAACTTGTACTGCGCCAGAGGCGAGATGGAAAACAGGATCAAAGAGCAGCAGATGTGTCTGTTCGCGGATAGAACATCCAGCGGCAAGATGCGCGCCAACCAGCTGAGGCTTTACTTCTCATCAATCGCCTACGTGCTCGTCAACGCCCTGCGCCGGTTGGGTCTGAAAGGCACCCGGATGTCAAAGGCGCGTTGCGACACCATCAGGCTGAAGTTGCTCAAGATAGGCGCGTTCGTCAAAGTCACCGCCCGTCGCATCTGGGTGAAGATGACAAGCGCCTTCCCCTGCAAACAGATCTTCATGGCCGCGTGTAAGAAGATGCAATTCACTCCGCTGCGCTGTTGATCCCACGACAATTTGATCACCTGAAGCCCCCCGGGGAAATGGGGGAAAGGGGGCGGTGTATCCGGAGGGTGCCGAATCACGCCGCAACGACCCAAAACTCACCGAAAGCCGCCATTCGATACTATAAAACTAAAGTGGTGAGAAATGCGGGCTAGCAGACGGACACGCCAGACGGACACGCCAGACAGACACCCTGTTTCCGAATCACGACGTAGGGGACGGACTGAATTTATCCCGAGTCTGCGAGGGAGGCCGTTCCGGGGGACGGTCTAAAGACCGTCCCCTACATTGCTTCTTTGGTTGAGAGTTTTTCCATGGCGAGCAGTTTCTGTTTTGTTGCAGTGCCGCTTCGGGAGGAGAAGCCCCCCAGGCCGCCGTCCGCGCGCACGACCCTGTGGCAGGGAATGACGATGGGGACGGGATTGACGGCCATGGCCGCGCCCACGGCGCGCGCCGCGCCGGGCCGGGCCGCTCTGCGCGCGATTTCGCCGTAGGATGCCGTCTCGCCATAGGGTATTTTCGCAACCTTCCGGTACACCGCCCGCTCAAAGTCGCTTGAGCGTGTCAAATCGACTGGTATATTGAGGGACGGGCGCTTGCCCGCAAAATAGTCACACAACAACTTGACGGCCCCGGGACGCCCATCCGCCGGTGTTCCGCCGAGCATGCGCTCGACTTCTCTCCTGTCGCATCCATCCGGAATGATGACCCGCGCAAGGCCGATGTGCGAGACCTTTATGCCGCACCATCCCCATGCGGTCTGGAAGACATACGCACGCATTCGCCCGGATTCACGCTTGTCCGCATGCTTCCCGCGTGAGTTCATAACCTGCCGTCCTCGGCAAAACTGTAGAACGTCTTCTCGCCGATTATCACGTGGTCGAGCACTCGTATGCCGACCAGTTCTCCGGTCTCGGCCAGTCTGCTGGTCAGGTTGGCGTCGTCGCCGCTGGGGGAAGGGTCGCCCGACGGGTGGTTGTGCACGAATATCACGGCGGCGGCGGATTCACGAATCGCCTCCTTGAAAACCTCCCGGGGGTGCACCAGGCTCGAGGTCAGGGACCCCTGCGATATCATCCTTTCGTTTATGACACGGTTCTTGCTGTCCAGCATCACCAGCCAGAACTGTTCCGTCTTTTCATCGCCCAACTTTGCGCGGAAGTAGCGGTAGACGGCGCTGCTGTTACTGAACTGCTCGCCGACCTTCGCCTCGAGGCCGGCGTAACGTTTTGCTATTTCCATGGCGGCCTTAATCTCGGCCGCCTTGGCCGGGCCTATTCCGTTGACCTTGCGCAACTCCCGCACGCTCATGCTGCCGAGTTGCCGGAAGTCGCCGAATTTCGTGAGCAGCCTGCGGGCCAGTTCCACGGCGCTTTCGCCGGAAGAGCCGCTGCGAAGCAATATGGCGATGAGTTCGGCGTCGCTCAGGCTTTGCGCGCCCTTTGCGACCAGTCTTTCCCGCGGGCGCTCATCCTCCGGCAGGTCCTTGAGCGAAGGCTTTCGATTGTAATAGTCGCACATGCCCGTCAGGGCGCAGCGAGCGCAGTCGGGCTGCTCGCCACAAACGGCGCTTCCCGGGGGTGTATTCGATTCCGCGCAAATCGACGCCAGGGTATCCCGAACATGTTCGTTTGCGTCACCGGTATTGCTGTGGATTCTATCTATGATGTCGTCCAGTTCTTCCTTTATCCGCCGCCGGTTCTTTGCGACGCCGACACGGTGCAGAAACCGCGCCATCTCCCCGGCCGCATAACCGGGCGGGACCTCCTGTACTGAGTGACGGCGGTTGTGACCGCTTTTCTTGAGGGCACGATAGACTTCGTCGGCTTTCGAATAGTGCATTCTCGATTGCTCCGGGTTGTGTTTTCCGCGGATTCTATTGCGCGACCGCCGTCAAGTCAACGCCCGATGCGGCCTGTAACCACTCCGACATAAGGGAGCATGTAAGAATCCTGGAAAGTGAGCGACGGGGACTGTCACAATTACGGAACCTCGCGAGCGAGGTTCGTAGATTGTTGACTG
>JAUXGI010000009.1 GCA_030622295.1 Planctomycetota bacterium | reverse complement strand
TAGCAGGTAGCCGGTAGCCGGTAGCAGGTAGCAGGGGTATCCTTTCCTACTCTCCTACTTTCCTACTTGCCTACTTCCCTGCTTGCTTCCTACTTTCAAGTCTCCGGTCTCAAAACGGGCACAAAAAAGGGGCGGCCCAAGTTCTTCCCTGGCCGCCCTGTCTAATCTCACCATGCAAAGTGGGCAAACAGTTTGTTCGCCTCAGCCATTTTGTGCACGTTTGCGCGCTTGGTGATGGCCTCGCCTTCCTTGTTGAAGGCATTGATGATTTCGCCGGCGAGTCTCTCCGCCATGGGTCGGCCCTTTTTCTTGCGCGCGATTTCCAGCAGCCACTTCATGGCGAGTGCCTGCCGGCGCTTCGCACTGACGGGCGTGGGGACCTGGTACGTCTGGCCTCCCACGCGGCGGGAGCGCACCTCTATATCGGGCTTGACGTTTTCCAGCGCCTTGAGAAAAATGTCGCCGGGTTTTTCGTCTTTCACCTTCTTGGCAACGATCTCCATTGAGTCGTAGAAGACCTTTTCCGCGATGCTCTTTTTGCCCTTTTGCATCAGACAGTTGATGAACTTGCTGATGACCTTGTTGCCGTACTTGGCGTCGGGTTTCAGTGTCTTTTCGCTGGCGGTAAACCTTTTTGCCATGATTCTCTCCGGAAATTACTTGGGTCTTTTGGCGCCGTACTTTGAGCGGCTCTGTCTTCTCTCGGCAACGCCCATGGCGTCGAGCACGCCGCGGATTATGTGGTAGCGCACGCCGGGCAGGTCGCGCACTCTCCCGCCCCTGACCAGCACGATTGAGTGCTCCTGCAGGTTGTGGCCGATGCCGGGGATGTAAGCGGTGATTTCCTTGCCGTTGCTGAGTCTTACCCGCGCGATCTTGCGCAGCGCGCTGTTGGGTTTTTTCGGCGGCTGCGTTCGGACTACCAGGCATACGCCGTGCCTCTGCGGGCACCCGCCCAGCACGGGCGATTTGCTGCGCTTGCGAACCTTCTTGCGACCCCGCCGCACCAACTGATTAATTGTCGGCATTAAAGTACTCCTGTGCATTGATAAGTTTGGCCGGTTCCACTTTCTTGAGCATGCTGTTGTGATGCGCCTTGAAGCCGGTGCCGGCCGGAACCACATGCCCCAGTATAACATTTTCCTTCAGTCCAAGCAAGTAGTCCACCTTGCCGGCGATGGCGGCCTGGGTGAGGACCTTTGTGGTCTCCTGGAACGACGCCGCGGAGATGAAACTCTCCGACTGGAGCGACGCCTTTGTGATGCCCAGCAGGATGGGACGAGCCTTGGCCGGATTGCCCTTCTCCTCCGTCACCCGTCGGTTCTCCTCGCGGAACTGGAACTTGTCCACGACGTCGTCGGGCAGGAAGTCCGTATCGCCGGGGTCCTCCACCTGAACGCGACGCGTCATCTGCGCTATTATTATTTCTACATGCTTGTCGTCGATGTCGACCGACTGTGAGCGGTAGACGTTCTGCACTTCGCGCAGGAGGTACTGCTGGAGGGCTTCCTCGCCGTTGATGCGCAGGATGTCGTGCGGCACCAGCGGCCCGTCCACCAGCGAATCGCCCGCCTTCACGGGGCTGCCTCGGTGCACGCGCAGGTGCTTGCCGTGCGGCACCAGGTGTTCCACCGGTTCGCCCACTCCGGGTTTGATTACGATTGTGCGTTTGCCGCGCTTCTTTTCGCCCAGTTCCGCAATGCCGTCGATTTCGCTCATCACGGCGGGATCCTTGGGCTTGCGGGCCTCGAACAGTTCGGTCACGCGCGGCAAACCGCCCGTGATATCCTGCGTGCCGGTTATCTCCCGCGGGGTCTTGGCCAGTACCGTGCCGGCCTGTATCCACTGGCCTTCCTCGACGACTATGTGCGCCTTCTCGGGTATCGCGAAGGCGACCAGCAGGTTGCCGGTCTTGTCCTTCAGCGTAACCTGGGGGTGCAGGTCGCCCTTGTGCTCGATTATGACCTTGCGCTTGAAGCCGGAGGGGTCCGTTTCTTCCTTCATGGTGACGCCCTCGACGATACCGTCGAACACGGCCTGGCCGTCCATCTCGGCGAGAATCGGTATCATGTTCGTATCCCACCTGTAGAGCAGGGTCTTTGCCTTTACATCCTTGCCGTCCTTGACGAGGATTTCCGCTCCGACGTGGACGGCGTGCTTTTCGAGTTCGCGTCCCTTTGCGTCAAGTATCTGTATCTCCCCGTCGCGGTTGAGCGCCACGCGCTGCCGTTCTTTGTTCGTCACAATGTTGAGGTTGACGAACCTGACAGTGCCGGTGTTCTTGGCCTTTATCTCGCTTTCCTCGACCGCCCATGATACGGTGCCGCCGATGTGGAAGGTACGCATGGTCAGTTGCGTGCCGGGCTCCCCGATGGATTGCGCGGCGATGATGCCCGCCGCCAGGCCTTCTTCGGCCAGGTTGCCGCGGGCCAGGTCCATCCCGTAGCATTTGGCACATGCCCCCAGCGGCATTTCACAGGTGAGCGGCGAGCGCACGCGGATTTTCCCGAAGCCCAGTTGTTCGATGCGGCGGGATTTCTCGGGGGTAATCAGTTCGTTTTCGCGGACAATCACCTCGTCGGTGACGATGTCGCGGATCGTGTCGCGTGCCACACGTCCCATTATCAGTTGTTTGAGCGGCACCTCGACCTTGTCACCCTTGTAGATGGTGGACTTGGTCACGCCGTTGAGGGTTTCGCAGTCCTGTGCGTTGACGACCATGTTCTGCGCGACGTCGGCCAGTTTCCTGGTCAGGTATCCGCTGTCCGCGGTCTTGAGCGCGGTGTCGGCCAGCCCCTTGCGGGCACCGTGAGTGGACGAGAAGTACTCGAGCACCTTCAGTCCCTCGCGGAAGTTCGCCTTGATGGGCGTCTCGATTATCTTGCCGGAGGGTTTGGCCATGAGTCCGCGCATGCCGGCCAGTTGTCGTATCTGCTGAACGGTCCCGCGGGCCCCGCTGGCTTCCATGCAGAAGATCGGGTTGAGGTACCGCCTGCCCTCGCGGGTATCGCGCTGCAACTCCCCGCGCAAATCGTCACTGACTTCTTCGGTCGCCTGGGTCCAGGTGTCGATGACCTGACCGTAGCGCTCGCCCTCGGTTATAACGCCTCGCTCGTAGAGTTTGGTTATTTTTTCTATCTGGGCCTGCGCTTTGGCTATTATATCGCCCTTGCGAGGAGGCACCCTGAGGTCCATGCTGGAGAACGACAGGCCCGAAAGCGTGGCGTGCTTGAAGCCCAGATCCTTTACGTCGTCAAGCAGTTTGAGCGTGTGTTCGATTCCCAGCATCGCATGACAGTCGCTTATGACGCCGTTGACCGCCTTCTTGTTCATCACGTAGTTATAGAACGGTATTCCCTCCGGCAGGATATCGTTGAAAACAACGCGTCCCGCCGTCGTCTCCACCAGCCTGTCGCCTATCTCCTCGGGGTCCTTATCGAGGGCGTGCTTCACGGTGCGCCTCTCCTTCATGCGGACGAGTATCGGCGTGTGCAGTGTCAGTTTGCCCTCATCCAGCGCCAGGAAGACATCCATGGGATTGCCGAAGGTTCTCCGGCGCTCGCTTTCCTCCAGCGGCTCGGCCGTCAGGTAGTAGCAGCCGAGCACGATATCCTGTGATGGTGAAATAATCGGCCCGCCGTGAGCGGGCGAGAAGACGTTGTGGGTGCTCATCATCAGGAGGCTCGCCTCGGTGCGCGCCTCTATGCTCAGCGGCAGGTGCACCGCCATCTGGTCTCCGTCGAAGTCCGCGTTGAAGCCCGCGCACACCAGCGGGTGTATTCTGATGGCGTTGCCTTCGACGAGCACGGGCTCGAAGGCCTGGATTCCCATGCGGTGCAGCGTGGGAGCACGGTTCAGCAGGATGGGGTGTTTGTAGATTACATCTTCCAGGATGTCCCACACTTCTTCGTCTTTGCGTTCGAGCATCCTCTTGGCGCTCTTTATCGTCTCGGCGAAGTTCAACTCCTTCAGCCGCCGGATGATGAACGGCTGGTAGAGTTCCAGCGCTATCTTTTTGGGCAGGCCGCACTGGTGCAACTTCAACTCCGGCCCGACCACGATGACGGAGCGGGCGCTGTAGTCGACGCGTTTGCCGAGCAGGTTTTCGCGGAAGCGCCCCTGTTTGCCCTTTATCATGTCCGTGAGCGACTTGAGCGGCCGGTTGTTGCTGCCCAGAACGGGCCGGCGGCAACGGTCATTGTCCAGCAGCGCATCCACCGACTGCTGGAGCATGCGCTTTTCATTCTTGATGATGACCTCGGGCGCATTGAGGTCCAGCAGTTTCTTCAGCCTGTTGTTCCTGTTTATCAGCCGCCTGTAAAGGTCGTTCAGGTCGGAGGTGGCGAAGTTTCCGCTCTCCAGGAGTACCAGCGGCCTCAGGTCCGGCGGTATGACGGGTATGGCGTCCAAAACCATCCACTCGGGCTTGTTTTCGCTCTGGCGCAGGGACTCGACTATCTTGAGGCGCTTGGCGTAGTCGCGCGCCTTTTGCTTGGAGCCGGTCTCCTTCAGGCGCAGGCGCAACTCCGTGGCCAGATCTTCCAGGGTTATGTTCTTCAGGATGTACTTGACGGCCTCCGCGCCCATCATGGCCTTGAAGTTGGAGCCGTACTTGGCGCGGCACTCGCGGTACTCGTCCTCGCTGAGCAACTGCTTTATCTTCAGCGGGGTGTCGCCGCCGTCCACCACGATGTAGGACTGGAAGTAGATGACGCGCTCGAGCCCGCCGACCTTTACGTCCAGGAGGTTCCCCAGGCGCGACGGCATGGCCTTGAAGAACCATATATGCACCGCCGGCGCGGCCAGTTCTATGTGCCCCATGCGTTTCCGGCGGACCTTGGAGTGGGTGACGGTCACGCCGCAGCGCTCGCACACCGTGCCCTTGTACTTGATGCCTTTGTATCGGCCGCAGAAGCACTCCCAGTCCCGCTCCGGGCCGAATATGCGCTCGCAAAAGAGCCCGTCCTTCTCGGAGCGGTACGTCCTGTAGTTTATGGTCTCGGGCTTTTTCACCTCGCCGCTGGACCACCGCCTGATGTCCTCGGGCGACGCCAGGCGTATGCTGACGGAACCATAGTCGTTGATTTTGTCGTAGATGGCTCTGGTCGGCATCTGTATCACCTCACAGGGTGTTAAGTATGGGTAACGGCTTCACGTGCATTCTCATCCCTTTTCCCATCCAACGTCCATCTGATCCAGCGTCCTGTTGTCTCGCCGGGAAATGCCCTACACACGTTTTTTGTGCAGTTCCATGTTCAGGCCGAGGCCCTTGATTTCGTGCGTCAGGACCTCGAAGGACATCGGCGTGCCCGGCTCCAGGGTGTTTTCGCCCTTGACCATCGATTCGTAGATTTTGGTGCGGCCTTCGACGTCGTCGCTCTTGACCGTGAGCAGTTCCTGGAGGGTGCTGGCGGCGCCGTAGGCTTCGAGCGCCCAGACTTCCATCTCGCCGAACCTCTGGCCGCCGAAGCGGGCCTTGCCGCCGAGCGGCTGCTGGGTGATGAGCGAGTATGGGCCTGTGGCGCGGGCGTGAACCTTGTCATCGACGAGGTGGTGCAGTTTCATCATGTAGATGTAGCCGACGGTGACCTCCTGGTCAAAGGATTCGCCGGTGCGCCCGTCGTACAGGACAACCTTCCCCCCCCTGGGGAAGTCGCACGCGTCGAGCGCCTTCCGTATCTCATCCTCACTCGCACCGTCGAAGGGCGGGGAGATGGCCTGGAATCCCAGCGCCTTGCATGCCCAGCCCAGGTGCGTCTCCAGTATCTGGCCGACGTTCATGCGCGAAGGTACGCCGAGAGGATTGAGCA
The DNA here is from genome assembly GCA_030622295.1 of Planctomycetota bacterium. Classification (GTDB taxonomy): domain Bacteria; phylum Planctomycetota; class B129-G9; order B129-G9; family B129-G9; genus B129-G9. The sequence continues at coordinate 7,065 of JAUXGI010000009.1, read as the reverse complement.
GTATCTGGATGGGTGTGCCGTCCTCGAGGTACGGCATGTCCTCTTCGGGCAGTATCTTGGCGATGACGCCCTTGTTGCCGTGTCGTCCGGCCATCTTGTCGCCTACGGAAAGCGTTCGCTTGGTGGCGACGTATATCTTGACCATCTCCAGCACGCCGGGGGGCAACTCGTCGCCGCGCATGACTTCATTGATGCGGCGGTCACGCTCGTTTTCCAGTTTGTCCACAAGCGCGACGTATTCGTAGTATGTTTTGTCGCAGGTGTCCCGCTGCTTCCTGCCGTGGGTCACCAGGTTGCCCGGGTCAAGGCGGTTAAGGAACAGGCGTATTTCCTGTTCATTGAGGTCCGAGTGGAACCTTATCTTGGCATCGGTTTCACGCTCGATGATGGTCCCGCCGAGTATCTCGCGCAAGCCCTTGTACAATTCCTCGAGTCGCGCGATGATTTGCCTGTCCATCTCTTTTCTGATTTCGCGGATCTTGCGCTGGTTCTTGCGGCGGTCTTCCTCGGTAAGGTGTATCTTGCGCGAATAGTGACACGTGTCGATTACTATGCCTTCGACGCCCGAGGGCACCTCCAGTGAATCGTTCTTCACGTCTTCGCCGCCCTTGCCGAAGATGGCGATGAGCAGTTTCTCCTCGGGAGAGAGTTCGTTCTTGCTCTTGGGGGCGACCTTGCCGACGAGGACGTCGCCCTGGTGCACCCTGGTTCCTATCCTCACAATGCCTTGCTCGTCCAGGTTCCGCAGCGCCTTTTCGGAAACGTTGGGGATGTCACGGGTGAATTCCTCCCGGCCGAGTTTGGTTTCCCGTATTTCTATCTCGAATTCGTCTATGTGAATGGATGTGAACTTGTCCTCCTTTACCAGTTTCTCGCTGATGAGGATGGCGTCCTCGAAGTTATAGCCGTCCCAGGGCATGAACGCGACCAGGATGTTACGCCCCAGCGCGAGTTCGCCCTCGTAGGTGGCGGCGCCGTCCGCTATCACCTGGCCCTTTTTTACCCTGTCGCCCTTGTCGACTATCGGCCTCTGGTTGAGACAGGTGCGGTCGTTGAGGCCGAAGAACTTCTGCAAATGATAGCGCCGTCCGTTGACCTGCACATGCTCGGCGTCGACGGATTCCACCACCCCGTTTTCCTCCGCCGTGACGACCATGCCGGAGTTTCTTGCGACATGCTTCTCGAGGCCCGTTGCCACCAGGGGCGGCTCGGAGACCAGCAGGGGCACGGCCTGGCGCTGCATGTTGGAACCCATCAGGGCACGGTTGGCGTCGTTGTGCTCCAGGAATGGTATCAGGGCCGCAGAAATACCGAGCATCTGCATGGGCGAGACATCGACATACCTGACTTCTTTGGGCTCCGTCGGGAGGAAGTCTCCATTAAGCCGCGCGAGGATGTCGCTCTTGAACCTGTGCGCGCTCTCGATGCAATCGGCCGGGGCGATGTCGATATCGAGTTCTTCGTCCGCGCGAACATCCACGACTTCATCCGTCGGCTTGCCCGCCTTGACCACGCAGTAGGGCGTGACCAGGAAGCCGTATTCGTTAACGTCGGCAAAGATGCTGAGCGACGATATCAGGCCGATGTTGGTGCCTTCGGGGGTCTCTATCGGACAGATGCGTCCGTAGTGCGAGATGTGCACGTCGCGCACTTCAAAGCCGGCACGTTTTCTGTTCAGACCGCCGGGGCCGAGCGCGCTGAGGCGTCGCTCATGGGTCAACTGGGCCAGTGGGTTATGCTGGTCCACGACCTGACTCAACTCGCCGCGGCCGAAGAAGTAGTCTATCGCCGCGGAGATGGTCTTGGAGTTGATTATGGAGCGCGGGGTTATCGTGTCCGGGTCCTGCAGGCTCATACGTTCCTGGACGGTCCGGCGCAGTTTCAGAAAGCCCTTGCGGAATTCGTCCGCGACGAGTTCGTCGATGGTACGCACGCGGCGGTTGCCCAGGTGGTCGATGTCGTCCACCTCGCCCTTGCCGGCGCGCAAATCGATGATGTAGGAGACGGCCTTGAGCACGTCTTCCTTTGTGAGGACCATGGCGGACTCGGGCACGTCCATGCCGAACTTGCGGTTGATGCGGAACCTGCCGACCCGTCCGAGGCGGTAGCGGACATCGTCGAAGAACTTCTCATGGAACAGGCGGCGGGCTTTCTCCGCCTGGGGCGGATTGCCCGGTCTGATTCGCGCGTAAATCCTGAGCAACGCCTCCTCGTGGGAATGCGTGGAATCCTCCTCCAGGGTGTTCAGAATCAGAAAATCGTCCACCTGTTTTATGACTTCGACGCTCTTGACGGCGCCTGCCATTATCTCCTCCAGTTTTCCGGGCACGCCCTGCTTGCCGCTCTCCAGGATGACCTCGCCGGTTTTTTCGTCGATAACGTCCCCGACCACGTATTTGCCCTTCAGGCGCTCGACGGCGGTCCTGGACCTGATGGAGACGACCTCGGTCGGATAGAACAGACGTATTATATCCTCGCTGGTGCCGTAGTCGGGTGATACTGCCCGAAGGAACATGGTCACGGGCATCTTGCCGCTCTGGTCGATTCGGACCAGGAGGGTGTCGCGCTTGGTGACGTTCATCTCCACCCATGAGCCGCGTTCGGGGATAATGCGGCAGCCGTGGAGGCGCTTTTCACCGGGCTGTATTTCCTCGGTGAAGTCCACGCCCGGCGAGCGGTGCAACTGGCTGACGATGACGCGCTCGGCGCCGTTGACTATGAACTCGCCGCCGCCGATCATCAGCGGTATCTCGCCAAGGTAGACGTCTTCCTCGATGATGTTGCCCTTGTTCAGGCGCACCCTGATTTTGAAGGGCGCGCCGTATGTGAGTTTGAGCCTTCGGCACTCATCAGGCTCATAGCGGGGCGGTCCGAGTTCGTACTTGATGTACTCGAGGTACATCTTCTTGTCGTAACTTTCTATAGGGAAGGTTTCCCGGAGTACGACCTCGTGTCCCTGGTTTTTCCGGTTCTGTGGTGAGGACTGGGACTGCAGAAATCGCTCATAGGATTCGACCTGGATTCGCCTCAGGTTTGGTATCTCCACCCGGTGGCCGACTTTTGAGAAGTCGCGAACTTCCATTGGTAGCCTCCCTGCGTTTTGACGTTGAGGAAATGAGCCCGCCCGGCCGCCCCTTGAGGCGTGTGAGAGGGAGCGCAAATTACTTTATCTCAATCTCCGCGCCTGCGGCCTCGAATTTCTCCTTCAGTTTCTCGGCTTCCTCCGGGCTGATTCCTTCCTTGATGGCCTTTGGTGCGGCGTCTACAAGTACCTTGGCCTCTTTCAGTCCCAGCGAGGTAACCTCGCGGACAGTCTTGATGACCTGGATTTTTTTATCGCCCGCCGCCTTCAGGATGACGCTCACGGTGCTGGGCTTTTCTTCTTCCGCACCCGCACCCGGCATCATGGGCATCATGCCCGCCATGGGCGAAAGCGCCTCCACGCCGAACTTGTCCTTGAACCCGTCCACGAGTTCCTTGACCTCGAGCAGAGTCATCCCGTCAAGGGTGTCCAGTATCTGCGTTACTTTCTCCGAATGCTGTTTGTCTTCCACGACGTGCTCCTTGAACAATAAAGTCTCTTAGTTTCTCAGTGAATAATTATACGGCAAAACGGAATTTAATCCGTTAAGATTGCCCCGACGGTTCTTCTTCGGTTTTTTCCGAAGGCCCTTCCTTCGGTTCGGCCTTCTCTTCCTCTTTTGATTCGCCAGCGGCCTCGGCCGCGGCCTCCCCTCCGGATTCATCCGGCCTTTCGACAGCCGGTTCACCCGCGGGTTCTTCTTTCTCACGCTTCTCGATGAGGGCGTTCAGAAGCCCTGCAAACTCGCGCTGGCGCGCCTCGAGTACGCTGAGGAACTGTGTCATCGGAGAGATTATCACGCCCAGCAGAATGCCCATAAGCACGGGCATCGGCGGCAGGTCCGCCAGTTCCTTGACTTCCGCGGCATTCAGGGGCCTGCGGTCCACGTATCCGCCTTTGAACCGCACTGCGACGCTCTTGTTTGTGCGAATCCATTCGCTGAGCGCCTTCGGCGCGGCAACGGCGTCCTCCCCGCCCCATGCAATCGCCGTGGCTCCCTTGAAGAACTCCTCTTCCACGGAGAACTCGAGTTCCTTCAAGACCTTGGAGGTCAGCCGGTTGTTCACTACATTGACCCTGACACCCAGGTTGCGCAGGTGGGAGCGCAACCGGTCAGCGGCCTGAACATCCAGGCCCTCAAACTTCAAAAGCACGCAATCGCGCATCTCACCGTAGCGCTGCCTCAGTTCGTCGACTATTTTATGTTTGAGTAACTTTGACATCGTTCCTTGTTCTCGGTTAGTTCCCGCCAGCGGCCTTCGGCCGCTCTTGTACTTTCACCACGGGACACCTCGGGAATCGTATCCGAGGAAAGAAAACGCAAAAAGTACAAGACCCCACAAGGTGGGGGCTTATACCGCCAGTTGTATGCCGGGGCTCATGGAAAGCGACGCGACGACCTTCTGAACGAAGATGCCCTTTGCCGCCGCCGGTCTGGAACGCTTGATATGGGCCAAGAGGGCCTCGATGTTCTCGACGAGCCTGCTCTCTTCAAACGAGCACTTGCCCACCGGCAGGTGCAGGTTGCCCTCGGAGTCGTTCCGGTATTCCAGTTTCCCCGCCTTAAACTCGCCGACGGCTGTAGCGACGTCGTTTGTTACGGTGCCCGACTTGGGCGAGGGCATTTTACCCTGGGGTCCGAGTATCCGGCCCAGTTTGCCGACGACCTTCATCATATCGGGAGAGGCCACCGCGACGTCGAAGTCCATCCATCCGCCTTCGATTTTCTTGGCCAGTTCCGCGCCGCCGACTTCTTCGGCGCCGGCTGCACGGGCTTCATCGGCCTTTGCGCCCTCGGCGAAGACTATCACCTTTTTGGTAACGCCTATGCCGTGGGGCAGGGATATGGAGCCGCGCACCAGTTGGTCGGCCTGCCTGGGGTCTATGCCCAGTTTTATGGCTATCTCGACCGTTTCGTCGAATTTGACCGTACCCATGTCTTTCAGAAGCCGAATGGCTTCCTCAATGGTGTACCGCTTGTTCGGCTCAACCTTTTTGGTCAGTTCTGTGTATCTTTTGCTGTGTTTTGGCATCTGTCTATCGCTGTAAGGATAAGTATAGTGCAAGCAAACCATACGATGTTTCAGGTTTCAGGTTTCAGGTTTTTCATGGAAGTCTGAAGGCTTCCGCTACATCTTGAAACCTGAGACCTGAAACCCGACGTCACGCTTCCTCGGCCGGGGCTGCCGTCTCCGGGGGCGCCGCGCCCGACTCGGATATCTCAATGCCCATTGAGCGCGCCGTGCCGGCGACTATCTGCATGGCGCCTTCCACGTCGGCGGCGTTCAGGTCCTTCATTTTCAACTCGGCGATTTCGCGCACCTGCCCCGGGGTGACCGTGCCGACCTTTTCCCTGTTGGGCACGCTGGAGCCCTTGGCTATGCTGGCGGCTTTCTTCAGCAGGACGGCCGCCGGAGGGGTCTTGAGTATGAAGTCATAGGACCTGTCCTTGTATACCGAGACCACCACGGGGATTATCATGCCCTGCTGGTCCCTGGTGGCGTCGTTGAATTTTTTGACGAAATCACCGGGCGACACGCCGTGGGCGCCCAGCGCCGGCCCCACCGGCGGTGCCGGGGTGGCCTGTCCGCCGGGGCATTGCAGTTTTATTTTTATTACTAACTCTTTAGCCATGTCAAACCAGTAAAAGTGCCGTAGTTCTCTTCAGTCTATTCGATACCGGATGCCGGATACCGGCTCTCGGATTTTCTTATCTTTTATCCGCCGCCCGACTTGGCCGCAGAGACTCAGAGACGCAGAGAACTGGAACCACAGAAACACGGAGACCACAGAAAAACGCAAAAGACGAAACCACGAATTAACACGAATCAACACAAATACTTCTGACTACTGACTGCTGACTGGTCTATCCACAGATTACGCAGATTACGCAGATACTTCTGCCCTCTGACTGCTGACTTCTGACTACTGACTTCTGACTACTGACTGGTCTATCCACAGATTTAACCGCCGCTCACGCCGTCCAAAATCCACTATCCAAAATCCAATGTCCCAAAACGTCCAGTGTAAATTTATTCCTCGGGCTTCTCTTCCGGCTCGGAAGGCGCGGGCGTTTCGGGCTCGTCTTCTGCGTCATCAAATTCTTCTGCCTTTATTCCGGGAAGTTTCGGCAGCATTTCGAGCGCAGCCTCCAGTCTTTTTCTCTTCGCCGTATCTTTTTGTCGCTGGACGGCCTTTTTGAGCAGTCTTTGCGTCTCTGCCGCGCCTTTGATCTTGTACATAGTTTTCAAACATTCGTAGCCCAACCTGGATTTCACACCTTCTTCCTCGATCTTCGCTCGAGGCGGCTCTACAGCCGGTAAGCCGATCTCTATCAAAGCCATACCCGCTGGGGGTAGATATACTTCCTCCGAGATCTTCTCCCCTTGTCCTTCCCGCGGCACAAGCCAACTGATGAGGTCGGGCACTGCCTCTTTGGCCCGGAATTCGCCCAGAAGGTAAACCGCAATGTTTCGCGATGTTGTTGTACTGTAATATGGCTCGCCTTTGACTACATCACTGCGTACGATTTTCAACAGGCCGTCAATGTACCGGCTGCGCTCTTCGAGAACGGATTTCCTGCCTGCTTCCCTTTCAGATTCCGCGGGAGGAAACGGGATGGTATATTTCTCTTTGTTCTTTTCCCACCACCTGGCGAAGTCCCTGGTCATTTTCTCTGTTGTGGTTTTGGGGGCTACCGCCCCCCTCGCCCGGACCGCATTGTCGCTCAACTCCGTGACCATCGGAAGCAATGTGTAGTCGCCCTTTTGCGCCACTTCGAGCAGTATGGGCAGAATCTCGATGCCCAGTTCTCTTATCTGCCTATAGATCTTCCCGAGGTCCGTTTCTTTCTCGGTTGTTGCTATCCTTGCGTTTTCCACATTGAGGATTTCTTCCAAGGTCTTGAGGATAAGCGGCTTGCCGGCGTCCGTGAGTTCCTTGACGGCCTTTTGCCATGATGCGTACAGCACGGCAAATTGCTG
>JAUXGI010000010.1 GCA_030622295.1 Planctomycetota bacterium | reverse complement strand
TACCTCGGCGTGACAACGTTCTCAAGCGTCTCATGCAAAAAATCCCCCGGACAATGGCCGGGGGTATCTCGGAAAAGCCGTCAAGGCGGATTCGATGATTGTCTTGTGCGGGAAGCCAAACGCCTCGCTTATGCAGTTAGCCCGCATTTCTCACCACGAGAGAGCAGGCTCACTCGTCGTTTTCGTCTGCCGTTTTCGCTTCAGACTTTTCTTTCGGCACGGGCTCTTCTTTTGTCTTTCGCTTGAGTCTGAAGCGGCGGGAGCGTTTCTTCTCGGAGTCGGCCTCTTCCCTGATGATTTCGAGGAAGGCTGTCTGGCCGTTGTCTCCCAGGCGTCTTGCGGCGCGCTTGAGTATGCGCGTGTAGCCGCCGGGTCTGCCGCTCCGCGCGAAGGGCGGGGCGATTTCACCGAAGAGCCTTGCGACGGCGCCCTCGTGGGGGATCAGGCGCAGCGCGCGTCTGTATGTATGCAGGGTCTTGTTCCGCGCGAGTGTTATCATCTTCTCGACGTGAGGTTTGACTTCCTTCGCCTTGGCGAGGGTCGTGCATATCCTCAGATCGGGGCTCAGGAAGAGTCCCTGCATAAGGTTTCGCCGCAGCGCCGCCCTGTGCGAGCAGGTGCGGCCGAGTTTTCGACCTCTTTTCCCGTGTCTCATTGTGCCTCGGCGCTCTCTTTGAGCGCGTCTATGTCCATGCCCAGCGAAAGGTCAAAGTCAGCCAGTTTCTTCTTGATTTCTTTCAGGGATGTCTTGCCGAGGTTGCGAACTTGCAGCATCTCCTTCTCGGTCATCCGCGCCAGGTCTCCCAGCGTCTTTATGCCCTGATTCTCAAGGCAGTTCGAAGCGCGCACCGAGAGGTCCAGTTCTTCGATGGGCTTGGAGAATTTGGATTCCAGTTCCTCGACTAGGCGCATGCGCTTCTCCTCTTCGTCCTCTTTCTTGGAGGTCTGCTGGATTTCTTTTCCGAGTTCGTAGTACTGGACAAAGGGGTTAAGGTGCTTGCGGAGTATCTTGCCCGCCTCGACGAGCGCCATCTCCGGGTCAATGGTGCCGTCGGTCCATATCTCGACGACTAGTCTGTCGTAGTTGGTCACCTGGCCGACACGGGTGTCCTCGGAGCGGAACTTCACGCGCCTGACGGGCGAGAATATGGAGTCGACCGGAATGACTCCCAGTTCCTGGCCCTCCCGGGTGTTTTCGGCGGCGGTGATATATCCCCTGCCCTTGCGTGCTTCCAATTCCATGACAAACTCGGCCGGTTCCACGATGGTGGCGATGTGAAGGTCGGGGCTTACGACCTCCACGTTGGCCTGGGGCTGTATCTTCGCAGCCGTAACTTCACCCGGCTCCGTTTCCTCTATGCGCAACGTCACCGGGTGGTCCACATTGATCTTCAGCAGCAGTTGCTTGATGTTCAGTATGATGTCGGTGACGTCTTCGTACACCCCCGGGATGGCGGAGAACTCGTGCTGCACATCCTTGATGCGCACGGATGTGACAGCCGTGCCTTCGAGGGAAGACAGCAGAACCCGTCGAACGCTGTTGCCCACCGTGGTGCCGTAACCTCTTTCGAACGGCTCGATGGCAAACTTGCCGTAGGTGGGGCTGAGGGTTTCACGGTCAACCTCGACCTTTGTCGGCAGTTCAAAGTTCTTCCAGCGGATGCGCATCCTCACCTCCTGGTAGTTTCCCCTGTGTTGTCCCACTCGCCTATCAGCGGCCCGGCCCTCGACGCACCCCGATGAACCCGGGTTTTTTTCCTTTCGCTCCGGGCGCGCTACCCCTTCAGCGGCTTCCGAAGGCACGTATTACTTCGAGCAGAACTCGACCACGAGTTGCTCCTGTACATCCAGCGGCAATTCCTCGCGCTTGGGTTTCTCCAGCACGATTCCCTCCAGCCGTTCGGCGTTCATCTGCAACCATGACGCCGCGGGGAGGTCGGCGGTACTCTGGATATTCGCTTTGACAAGGTCGCAGAACTTCTCCCGCGCCGACGGGGAGACCGTGTCGTTCTTGCGAAGCAGGGCCGAGGGCACGTCCAGCCGCCTGCCGTTCACACGAATGTTGCCGTGTGCCACCATCTGGCGCGCTTCGCGATGTGAGCGCGCCATACCGAGCCGGTACACTATGTTGTCCAGGCGGCTTTCCAGCAGCATAATCAGGTTCTCGCCCGTGTTCCCCTTCATGCGGGATGCCTTGTCATAGTATTTCCTGAACTGGCGCTCGGTTACGCCGAAGTACCTTTTGACTTTTTGCTTCTCGCGCAACTGGTGCCCGTATTCAGAGAACTTGCCGCGGCGCCAGGCGTGCTCCCCGGGCGGGTAGTTGCGTTTGTCCAGGGCGCACTTCACCGTGTGGCAGCGGCTGCCCTTGAGAAACAGTTGGATGCCTTCGCGTCTGCATCTTTTACATTGTGGCCCGGTGTCTCGTGACATGGGCGTATTCTCCGTGTCCTGGGTGTAATGTTGTCTGGTTGACTTATGGGCGGTCCCGGTTACGCGGCGGCGGTCGTCTTCGCCCGCGGCCGGCGGATTGCTTACACCCTGCGCTTCTTTCGCGGTCTGCAACCGTTATGCGGCAGGGGCGTGGCGTCCTGTATTGTGCGGACGTTCAGTCCCGCGGCCTGGAGCGCGCGGATGGCGCTTTCGCGCCCGCTGCCGGGACCCTTCACAAAAACGTCTATTTCTCGTACGCCGAATTTCTTGGCCTTGTCGGCAACGCTTTCTGCCGCACGCTGCGCGGCGAAAGGCGTGCTCTTGCGGCTGCCCTTGTATCCGACCGTGCCTGCCGAGCCCCAGCAAAGCGTCTCGCCGCCGACGTCGGTTATCGTTATTATGGTGTTGTTGAAGGATGCCTTGATGTGGGCAATTGCCTTGACCACGTTGCGGCGTCCTCTTCGTCTATGTTGTTTTGCCATCGATTACACCCCGAGGATTGCGGTTATCAGTGCGCCATTTCCTTGATGCTCTTCCTGCCTGCGACGGTCTTGCGCGGGCCTTTTCTGGTGCGCGCGTTGGTTCGGGTGCGCTGGCCTCTGACCGGCAGGCCCCTGCGGTGGCGCAGTCCGCGCCAGGAACTTATGTCCTTGAGCCTTTGTATGTCCTGCAAGACACTCCTGCGCAAATGCCCTTCCACCTTGTGGTTCTTGTCGATGATGCTGTTCAGCGTGGCGAGTTCGTTTTCGCCCAGGTCACGCGCGCGGACGTTCCGCTCTATTCCGGCTTCTGCCAGGACGCGTTCCGAGGTATGCCGCCCTACGCCGTAGATATATGTCAGCGCCACGACGATTTGCTTGTTCGCCGGTATATCGACTCCTGCTATTCGCGGCATGAGGTGCCTCCTATCCCTGGCGCTGTTTGTGACGCGGGTTTGTGCAGATTACCCTGACGACGCCTTTGCGCCGGATCAGTTTGCAGTGCTCGCATATTCTCTTGACTGATGATTTAACCTTCATGGTCTTGCCTCTAACGTGTGGTCCATGCCCTCTCGGGCGGCGGACGCTACTTCTGCAGCCAGACTATTCGCCCCCTGTTGAGGTCGTAGGGCGACATTTCAAGCGTCACCTTGTCGCCGGGCAGTATGCGGATGAAGTGCATCCGCATTTTTCCGGAAACGTGCGCCAGGACCTCGTGACCGTTCTCCAGTTCCACCCTGAACAGGGCGTTTGGCAACGCCTCTTTCACGACGGCCTCGACGCGTATCGATTCTTCCTTGGCCATGGGTTTACTCGACCGTATCAATCAAGACGGGTAAGCACTTCCGCCCCATCCTCCGTCACCAGCACGGAGTGTTCGAAGTGCGCCGATTTCTTCCCATCCGCGGTGACGACCGTCCAGCCGTCGGACAGTTTCCCGACATCCGCGCTCCCGGCGTTCACCATCGGCTCTATTGCCAGAACCATTCCCGCCTCGAGGATGACCCCCTGGCCTTTACCTTTTTCCACGAAATTCGGTATCTGGGGCTCTTCGTGAAACTCGCTGCCTATTCCGTGCCCCACGTATTTCCGCACGACGGAGAAGCCGTTGCTCTCAACGTACTGCTGAACCGCGGCGGAGACTTCCCACAGCGGCCCGCCCGCCCTTACGGTCTGTATGGCGCGCCTGAGCGATTCCTCGCACACACGCATCAATTTCCTGTCTCCTTCGCCCACATTCCCCACCGGGTACGTGCGAGCGCCGTCACCGCAGTAACCCTTGTAGCGCGTACCCACGTCGACACTGACGATTTCTCCTTCGCGCAGACGTCGCGGCCCGGGTATTCCATGCACCACTTCTTCGTCTATCGAGATACAGATGTTTGCCGGGTAGCCGTACAGTCCCTTGAAGGCAATCCGGCAGTCGCGCGAGAGTATCAACTCCCCGACGGCGCTGTCAACCGACTCGGTCGTCACGCCGGGTTTGACCAGCCGCCCCACCAGTTCCAGGGCTTCCGCCACGACACGGGCAGCCACCCGCATCAGTTCTATCTCGCGCTGCGATTTTATCACAATAGCCATCGCCTGACCGCATTAAAAGCCCAGCACCTGTTGCACCTCCGCGTAGACGTCACCGGCGGGGAGGTCGCCGGAAACCCGCCGCAGCAGACCTTTGTCCGCGTAGTACCTTATCAGGTCCGCTGTCTGCGCCTCGTATACCTGCAAGCGGTTGCGAATGCTTTCGGGCCGGTCGTCGTCGCGCTGGTACAACTCGCCGCCGCAATGGTCGCAAGCGCCTGCTCGTTTCGGAGGCATATTTTTCTCGTGGAAGTTCGCGCCGCACTTGCGGCACGTCTGCCGACCGCTGAGCCTCTCGACGGCGACTCCCGCGGAAGTTTCAAGATATACCACGTGGTCCAAGCCTGCACCGCGGGTTTTCAGCATCTCCCCGAGCGCCTCGGCCTGGGCGACCGTCCTCGGAAAACCGTCGAACAGAAAGGACTTCTCCCAGCCCAGTCGGCTCAACGTTTCTTCGATTATCCGTATGACCACGTCGTCGGGCACCAGAGCGCCGCTGTCCATGTACGATTTCGCCTTCAGGCCGACCTCGGTGCCGACCCTGACGGCCTCGCGCAGCATGTCACCGGTGGAGAGGTGGGCGATGCCCTTTTCCCCGCACAGTCTTACCGCCTGGGTGCCTTTGCCGGCGCCCGGCGGGCCGAGAAAAACTATTTTCACCTTCGCCTCCCCCTGATTCGGCGCTTGCCGGTGCCCATGAACCCGTCGTAGTGGCGCATTACGAGGTGCGCCTCCAACTTCTGCACAATGTCCAGTGCCACGCCGACCACAATCAGTATGCCTGTCCCGCCCAGGAACGTGACCACGATATAGTCAACCCTCAGTATCATGCTCAACAGCATCGGCAGGACCGCGATGACCGCCAGGAAGCCCGCTCCTCCGAGCGTCACGCGGTTCATTATTCTCTCCAGGTAGTCGGAGGTGTTCTTTCCCGGGCGTATGCCCGGGATGAAACTCCCGTACTCTTTTATATTTTTCGCGGTCTCGGACGGGTTGAAATACAGCGCCGTCCAGAAGTACGAGAAGAAGATTATCAGGCCCGCCTCGACCATCACGTAAAAGATCATGCCCGGTCGCAGATTACCGAAGAAGAAACCGACGACCTGCAAGTACCACTGGCCGCCGATTGCGCGTTCCATGACAGCCACGGCCAGCACACCGCCGACAAGGCTCATAACCGGCGACGCGAAGATGACCGGCATTACACCCGCCTGGTTGACGCGCAGTCCCAGGTAGGAGCGCTGTCCGCCATAGACGCGCGTGCCGCGCACGTGCTTCGCCTGCTGTATCGTTATCTTGCGCGTGCCCTGCGTTATGACGATGACCGCCATGATAATGAGCACGAATCCGAGGATTAACCCTCCGGCTATCAGCACGCCTTTTTCCGGCGTATTGTCTCCAGTGGGGTTGATGAAATAGTTGTTCAGGATATTTCCCGCCGCCATGGGCATGCGGGCGATTATGCCCGCCATGATTATCATGGATATTCCGTTTCCTATGCCGTATTCGGTTATCCGCTCCCCTATCCACATTATGAAGATGGTGCCCGCGGTCATGCTGATGAACAGGGTGAGAAAAGTCGCGGCGCCCCACGCATCCGCCGGCAGCAGCCCTGTTTTAAGGGTGGCGGGATTCAGCGGGTTCACGCGCGACAGACTCTGGTAGATGAATATCGTCTGGACAAGGCAGAGGACGACGGTAACGTAACGCGAGTACTGGTTCAGTTTCTGCTGTCCCGCTTCGCCCTCCTTGGCGAGTTGCTCCAGGGAGGGAACTATCTTCTGCAGGAGCGAGAATATGATTGATGCGCTGATATAGGGCATTATGCCCAGCGCAAATATCGACCCGCCCAGCCAGTCGCCGCCGGTTATGGCGCCTATCTGCTGGACGAACCGCAGTACGCCCCCCGTGGCAAGGTCCGTAGCGCCGTACAGGTGGAGAAACGGTATCAACCGTACGCCCGGCACGGGTATGGCGAATCCTATCCTGTAGACCGCCAGCAGCCCGAGCGTTATCATAATCCGCTTTTTGAGTTCCGGGATCTTGAATATGTTTTCTATGGAGGACCACACTACAGAATCTTCACCTCTCCTCCCACAGCGGTTATCTTTTCAGTCGCGCTTTTGCTGAATTTATGCGCCTTTACGGTGAGGCGTTTTTCGAGCGCCCCGTTGCCGAGAATTTTGAGCCCGTCCCTGAGGCGCTTGACGATTTTCTTTTCCTTGAGGACCTCGGGCGTGATTTCGGCCCCGTCGTCAAAGCGGTTCAGGTCCCCGACGTTGATGACGGCGTAGACTTTTCGCATGAAGTTTTTGAAGCCGACTTTGGGCACCCGGCGCAGCAAGGGAGTCTGGCCGCCCTCGTGGCGCAGTTTGCGGGAATATCCGCTGCGGGACTTCTGGCCCTTGTGCCCGCGGCCGCATGTCTTGCCCTTGCCGGAGCTCTCGCCGCGGCCGACGCGCATTTTCTGCTTGCGACCGACCGTATCCCTGACTGCCTCGTGAAGCCTCATGTGATTTTCACTCCGCGCAACTGTTCCACCTCTTCCATGTTCTTCAATTACCACAGGCCGTTGATGGTGGCCTTGACCAGGTTAATCGGGTTGTTCGTGCCGAGCGATTTGGTGAGGATGTCGCGTATGCCGGCCAGTTCCACGGGCGCCCTGGCGGCCGCCCCGGCTATGACACCCGTTCCCTCGGAGGCGGGCAACAGGACGACCCTGGCCGCTCCGAACCGGCCGATGACCTCGTGTGGTATCGTGCTGCCTTTCCGCGCGACATCGACGAGGTTCTTCTGGGCGTCTTTCACGGCCTTCTCCACGGCGCCGGGCACATCATTGGCCTTGCCGAAGCCGTACCCGACGCGCCCGTTGCGATTGCCCAGGACAACCAGCGCGCTGAAGCCGAACCGCCTCCCGCCTTTTACCACCTTGGCGGTACGGTTCACCTTTACGACGACTTCTTCAAACTCGGTTTCCTGTATTGCTTCGTCGCGCAATATGTTCTCCTTGCAGATTCCAGATGCCGCGACCGGGGGGCAGACCCCCTCGCGGGGATAGGCTCTTAGAACTTGAGGCCGCCTTCTCTCGCCCCTTCGGCCAAGGCCTTGACGCGGCCGTGATACTTGTACGAACCCCTGTCGAAGACGACCGAGGCGATGCTTCTCTCCCGTGCCCTGGAGGCGACGATTTTGCCGATTTCTTTAGCCGCCTCAACGGCGGCGCAGTTTCGCCCCGTGCCCCGGAAGTCCTTCTCGATGGTGGAGGCGCAGAGGAGCGTGCGACCCTCATGGTCGTCGATTAACTGGCAGTATATGTGGCGTCCGCTTCTGAACACGCTCAAGCGCGGTCGGCTTTCGGTGCCGACCACTTTCCTCCTGACGTGCCGCCGTCTGCGGAGTCTCCTGCGTTTTATCAGTCTTTGCGCTTTCAACCCGGAACCTCTATCTGTCAGTCGGCACCACCGCCGAAGGTCTTGCCGGCCTTTCTGCGGACAATCTCTCCCTCGTAGGAGATGCCCTTTGCGTTGTACGGGTCGGGGGGCTTAACGGCCCTTATCGCCGCCGCAAACTGGCCGACCTTTTGCTTGTCGATGCCCCTGAGTACTATCAGAGTGGGATTGGGCAGTTCGACCTCGATGTATTCCGGCATGTTCACGGTAACAGGATTCGTGAATCCGAGATTGAGCATCAGTTGCTTTCCCTGCAACTTGGCGTTGTAACCCACTCCGTTTATGGACAGTTTTTTCTCGAATCCTTTGCTGACGCCTTCTATCATATTGGCGATCAGGCTGCGGCTCATGCCGTGCAGGGACCGCTGTTTGGGCTCGTCGCTCTCGCGCGCGATGACCAGATTGCGCTCCTCCTCCCTGATCTGAATGCCGGGAGGCAGCCGAAATTCAAGCGTTCCCTTCGGACCTGTAATCTTGACGAGGTTCTCCGAGACTTCGACGGTCACACCCTCGACAAGCGCTATGGGCTTTCTTCCAACACGTGACATGGTTCACACCTCGCTGCTACATTTACCACACGGTACAAAGAACCTCACCACCGAGACGCCCCTCGCGGCATTCCCTGTCGCTTATGACGCCTTTCGAGGTGGAAACGATTGCAATGCCCCTGCCTCTCAGAACGGGCTTTATCTCATCCGCAGGCCGGTACAGGCGTCTGCCCGGCGTGCTTTCTCTCTTTATCTTATTGATTACAAACTCGCCGTCCGGACCGTACTTCAGGGTCACGCTCAGCGTGCCCTGCACGTCGGACTTCACGAGTTCGTAGTCGCGGATGAATCCTTCTCTCTTGAGCACGTCCAGCACGCCGCGATTGACTTTCGAATTACGCACATCCACCATGGCGCGCTTGATGACGTTGCCGTTTCGAATACGCGTCAGCATATCCGCTATTGGGTCGCTATGGCTCATTTTTCCGTGTTCGCCTTTCCACAACCGATTCGCAGCGCAGACGGGTGGTATCTACCAGGATGCCTTCTTGAGGCCGGGGATCTCGCCCTTGTGGGCCAGTTTCCTCAGGCAAAGGCGGCACACACCGAACTTGCGATAGTATGCGCGCGACCGCCCGCACAGCATGCACCGGTTATACCGTCGCGCTTTGAACTTCGGTTCACGTTTCTGCTTGGCTATCAGGCATTTCCTGGCCAAAAGAAAACCCCTAAAATGTTTACTGTCTTACGAAGGGCATCCCGAAAAGCGAGAGCAACTCCAGCGCTTCCTCGTCGGTGCGCGCCGTCGTAACCAACACTATGTTCATGCCCTGGATGTATTCAACTTTGTCCACGCTTACTTCCGGAAAGACTATTTGCTCGTTGAGGCCCAGCGAGTAGTTGCCGCGGCCGTCAAAGGACTTCCGGCTAAGCCCGCGGAAGTCGCGTACGCGCGGCACGGCGATGCTGATGAGCCTGTCGAGGAACTCGTACATCATCTCCTTGCGCAGGGTCACCATGAGGCCGACCGGGTCGCCCTTGCGCAGACGGAAGTTCGACACCGACACCCTGGCGCGCCTGATGACGGGCTTCTGGCCCGCTATCAAGCCCAGTTCCTCGGCGGCCTTTTCCATCCGCTTGGGGGCTTCCTTGGTCCGGCTGCCGATTCCCATGCTCACCACTATCTTCTCGATGCGCGGCACCGCCATGGCGTTCCCGTACTTGAAGCGTTCCATCATCGCGGGCGCGATTTCTTCCCTGTATCGCACCATGAATCTGGGAACGTAGCCGTTTGTCTGAGCGTCGGTTTGTTTCTTTGTCTCTGTCATCCTTCTCACGTCAGAAGGGCTTGTCGCACCTTTTGCAGATGCGTTCCACCTTGCCTGTTTCCTCGTCGCGTTTGATGCGAACGCGCGCGGGCCGCTCGCAGGACGGGCACACCAGCATCACGTTTGACATGTGAACCGGGGCTTCCTTCTCTATGCGCCCGCCGCGGGGGTGGTCCTGGCTCTTGCGCAGGTGCTTGTATGCGTAGTTGGCCCCTTCGACTATCAGCCGCCCTTCGGAGGGAAAGACCCGCAGGACTTTGCCTTCCTTGCCGGCCAGGGCGTCCTTGCCCGCTATCATGCGGACGACGTCGCCCCGCCTGATATGACACTTCGGCTTCCGGTTTTTCGCCTTGCCTGGAACCATCACACAACCGCCGGAGCAAGAGAGATAATTTTCATGAAGTTCTTCTGTCGCAACTCACGCGCGACGGCGCCGAATATGCGCGTACCGCGCGGGTTGCCGTCCTTGTCGATTATTACCGCGGCGTTGGAATCGAACCTGACGTATGAGCCGTCCTCGCGCCGGGTGTTTGACTTGGTGCGCACCACGACACAGCGTACCATCTCCCCCTGCTTCACGTCTGAATCGGGATCGGCCCGCTTCACCGACGCGACAATCACATCGCCGATGTGAGCGTAACGGCGCCGCGTTCCGCCCAGAACCTTTATGCACATCACGTTCTTGGCGCCCGTGTTGTCCGCCACCTGCAGTCTTGTCTGCATCTGAATCATAGTGTCCTGCCCGTTGCAGGCTTTCGTCCCGGAGAACAGAGACGTTTGCCGCTACATGACGGCGCGTTTGATTACCCTGACCAGCCGCCACCTTTTGGTCTTGCTCAGGGGGCGGGCGGCCATTATTTCGACCGTGTCGCCGGCGCGAGCCTCGTTGTTTTCATCGTGCGCCTTGCACAGCGTGCGGCGCCTTATGTATTTGCCGTACCGCGGGTGCTTCTCCAGCCTCTCCGCAGAGACGGTGATTGTCTTGTTCATCTTGTCGGAGGTAACGGTTCCGACGAGCGATTTTCTTCGTCCGCGCTCAGCCATTTACAGCCTCGTTTGCTTTGCCGGGTTCGTCTGCCGCACCGCGTTGTGCTTCAAGTTCTTTCTGGCGTATGACGGTTTTCAGGCGGGCGATATCCTTTCTCACGGCGCGCAGGCGGCCGACCTTCACCGCCTCGTCGATGCCGAGCCTGAACTGCTGGTTGAAGAAGTCTTCCTGCATGTTGGCCAGGTCTTCCTTCAGTTCCACCAGCGCCTTTTTGTGGAGATCGCGTGCCTTCATACCCTGTGAGTCCTCGCAACGAACTTGCACTTTATCGGCATCTTGTGGGCGCACCGCGCCAGCGCCGGCTTGGCGATCTCTTCCGGCAGGCCGCCGATTTCATACATCACGGAGCCGGCCTTCACGCGGGCGCACCAGTAATCGACGTCGCCTTTGCCCTTGCCCATCCGCGTTTCAGCGGGGATTGAGGTCATGGCCTTGTGGGGAAACATTCTTATGTATATTTTGCCCATGTGCGCCAGGAAGTGGCTCATGGCCACGCGGCCGGCTTCTATCTGCCGGGCGGTTATAAAGCCCGTCTCCAGCGCCTGCAGGCCGTACTCCCCGAAGTCCACCGTGTTGCCCTGCGTGGCTTTACCTCTTAGTTTTCCGCGCTGTGACTTTCGGTACTTCACCCTTTTTGGCATCAAAGGCATTCGGCATGCCCTCCCTGTCGTATTCGCCCCTGTAAACCCAGACCTTCACGCCTATCACCCCGTAGGTGGTCTTGGCTTCGGCCAGGCCATAACTGATGTCGGCGCGAAGCGTGTGCAGGGGTATCTTGCCCTCGCTCAGGGTTTCCTTGCGGCCCATCTCGCTCCCTCCCAGTCGCCCGGACAGTTTCATCTTAATCCCCTGCGCGCCGGCGGCCATCGTGGCGCTGATGGCGCGCTTCATGGTCCTGCGAAACGCCGCCCGCTTTTTCAATTGCTCTGCCATGCCTTCGGCCACCAGTTGTGCCTCGAGTTCCGGACGCGGCACCTCGCTGATTCTCAGGTCAACGCTGCGTCCGGTCAGTTTCTCAAGATAGTCGCGCGCTTCGTCAACCTTCGCGCCCTTGCGGCCGATTATGACGCCGGGTTTGGCGCAGTGCATGTTTACTATCAAGCCCTCTCCCGGCCTCTCTATCACCATCATGGCGATGCCGGCGAAAAAGAAGTTCTGCTTCAGAAACCGGCGAACCTTCTGGTCTTCGATAAGCCGGCCGGAGAACTCCTGCTTGCTGGCATACCAGCGGGAGCGCCACGGCTCGGTAATGCCTATCCGAAAACCCAGTGGATTGACTTTCTGGCCCATCAGTCTTTCTCGCCTTCGGTTTCCTCGGATTCTGTTTCGTTGCCCTCGGTGTCGGTTTCTTTGCCTTCGGCCGCCTCGGCCTCCGTCTTCTCAATCTTCTTCTCTTCGGGCTCTTCTTGAGGCTCGGCTTCCATTTCTTCCTCTTCCTCGGGTTCTTCCTCTTCCTCTGCACCGAGCCCTGAGAGCGCCAGCTTAATGTGACAAGTTCTCCGGTTTATCGGAAACGCCATCCCCCTGGCCCGCGGCCTAAAGCGCCTGGCATAGCCGACAAGCGGCCCTTCATCGGCCCGCACCTCGGTTATCAGCAGGGAATCCACATCC
>JAUXGI010000014.1 GCA_030622295.1 Planctomycetota bacterium | reverse complement strand
GCCTCGCCGAGAACGGCCTGCGCGAAATCCGCCAGTTTACCTGGCCGCGCCTGTGCGACCAGTTCGAGGACCTCTTCAAACGAAACCTGAAGGGGTTAAACCCCTTCAGGTTTCATTTTGATATTGCGGAGTTGGAAATCAATCCGCTGGCGGTGACAAAGGATGGGCGGGTTCTGCCGCTGGACGGCATTCTGCGATTCGGCGAGGCGAAGGTGACCACACACGAGTCCGTTACCCCCGACGTGACTCACCTGGACAAACTGTTCCACCCGAAGACCATCGCCCTTGTCGGCGCGTCGGACAAGGCAGAAAAGATGGGCGGGAGCATCCTGAAGAACCTCATCCACGGCAGCATCCGCAAGCAGGACGGCGCCGGCGCGGCAATCTTTCCCGTCAACCCGAAGCATGACACGTTGATGGGACTGAAGGCCTGCAAGTCTCTCTCCGATATACCGGAGCCAATAGATTTGGCGGTGCTGGCGATACCGGCGGAGTCCACGCCGCCGGTCGTGGCCGAATGCGCAAGGGCAAAAGTGAAGATGGCCGTCGTCATCTCAGGCGGGTTCGGTGAAATGGGCGAAGAAGGCAGGAAGATGGAGGCCGAAATGCGCGATACGGCCCGGAAGGCCGGGATGCGCCTTATCGGGCCGAACTGCATGGGCGTGTATTTCGAGCCGACGAACTTCTCCACCTTCTTCCTTTCGTCCGAAAAGACCGTGATTCCCCGCGGCGACGTGAACAACTACACGGTACTGAGTCAATCCGGCGCGGTCGGCGTGCAACTGATTCAACTGGCGCGCAACGTCGGCGTCCGTTCCGTCGTCTCCTACGGCAACATGATTGACGTGGATGTGGCCGATTTGATGGCGTATTTCGAGGGGGACGAAGGCACGGATGTGATAGGTCTTTACGTGGAAGGTCTGACAAACGGCGCGAGGTTCATCGCCGCGGCGAAGAAGATGACCAAGCCTGTAATAATCATGAAGGCAGGGCGGACCCGGGCCGGCAGCGCCGCGCCCGTCAGTCATACGGGTTCGATTGCGGGCGATTACGACGTGGCGAAGGCGGTCTTCAGCGCAACGGGGCTTATAGAGGCTCCGACGCTTCAGGACCTTGTGGACTATGTGAAGGCATTCGCGTTTCTGAGTGAACGAGTTCCGAAGGGGCGTCGCATCGGCGTTGTCTCCAATGCCGGGGGGCTCGGCGTGCTCGCGGCCGATGCAACCGCGGGCACGTGCCTTGAGATGGCGCGATTCAGCCGCTCGACGGTTGAGAAGATGACCGCGGAAGCGAGGCGCTATGTGACAATAGGCAACCCGGTCGATTTGGGCCCGGGGGTCACCGACAAGGAGTTCCTCCGCGCCGTCGCACACATACTCGATGATGAGAATGTGGACGCGCTTGTCGCGTTGCCGGGCATACAGCCGTATCCGATGCGGCCCGACCACGTCGTAGACGGGATTATTGAGTTAAACAGCCGTTGCAGCGTGCCGATGGTTGTGGCGATCACGCCTGCGGAGGAGAGGTTGGGGCTGTTTGACAGGCTGGAAGCGGCGCGAGTCCCGCACTACGACACCCCTGAACGCGCCGTAAGGGCGCTTGCGGCCTATCTCGCGTATCACGCCCCAGGGCGGGAATAGTCCGCATTTCTCACCACGGGAGCGGAATCACGCCAGGCCGAGGGCGGCCACAATCCTGGGCACTTCCTCGTTCCAGCCCAGCGGCATGATGTGCGCGCCCCGGCACATCGGCCTGCACTGCTCGATGATGCGGACGGCTATCTCCACGCTCTTCTTCCTGCGGTCCTTCTTGTCGGTGTCGGCTATTTCCTTTATAAGCGCGTCCGGCACGTGCACGCCCGCGACGTTCTTGTTCATGAACTTCGCCTGGCCCGGCGACTTCAGCAGGACTATGCCAACCAGCACGGGGATCTTGATATGCCGGATTTTCTTCATGAAGCGCTCAAAGGTCGCCGGGTCGTAAACCGCCTGAGTCTGTATGAACTGTGCGCCCACCTCGACCTTGTTCTCCAGTTTGATTATCTGCGGCTCCACGTTATCCGCGCACGGCGCCACTACAGCGCCCTTGTGGAACTTCGGCGCGCCGTCGAGTTCCTCGCCCGCCAGGTCCCTGCCCGCTTCCAGCGTGCTCATGGTTTTGAGCAGCGACACCGAGTCAAGGTCAAACACCGGCTTCGCGCCGGGATGGTCGCCCAGCGTGGTGTGGTCGCCCGTCAGGACCAGCACGTTTTCTATTCCCATAATGGCCGCGCTCAGCAGGTCGCTTTGCAGCGCCAGCCTGTTGCGGTCGCGGCACGTCACCTGGAATATCGGCTCCACGCCGCGGTCGAGAAGGCCCTTGCAAACGGCTAGCGGGCCGATGCGCATGACGCTGCCCTGATTGTCGGTCACGTTAACCGCGACGACCTTGCCCTTCAGGTGTCCGGCCTCTTCCCACATGGCCTTTACGTTGACGCCCTTGGGGGGGCCGATCTCGCCTGTTACGACAAATTCTCCCGACCTGAGCGCTTCACTGAATTTGCTCATCGCTTCGCCTCCTGTTCAGAAAGCATAACCGAACACAGGATGTGATGGAACGCTGATGGAACGCAGAATTCGCAGAAGCCCGCAGAATAACGCAGAAAGAAAAACCTATTTCTTTTCCTTTCTCTTTTTCTGCGCCTTCTGTGCTTTTCTGTGTTGGGTCTGGTGAGAAATGCGGGTTAGAATCCGTGTCGTTCGAGAAATTCGCGGCTGATGTCGGATTCGCCCTTCTTCCCGCCTGCGAGGAACCGCCGCACGTACTTGCCCAGGACATCAACCTCTATGTTGACCTCATCGCCGACCTTTTTTCGTCCGAGCGTGGTGTTCTCGAAGGTATGCGGTATGACGGCGACCGTGAAGCCGTGTGGTGTGATGTAAGCCGCCGTCACGCTGATGCCGTCAACTGCGACCGAGCCTTTCTCGACCATTTGTCGCTGCAACTCTTTTGGGACGGAGAACTCGAACATCCGGTCGTTGCCTTTGCGCTCAATACGGCGGATTTTTCCGAGGCCGTCGACATGGCCCTGGACGAAGTGCCCGCCCAGGCGCGAGTCCGCCCTGAGCGCGCGTTCCAGGTTGACTGTATCTTCGGACCCCAACTTCCCCAGCGTCGTGCGCGAAAGCGTCTCGCCCGAGACGTCGAACGACGCGGCGCTTCCGTCAAGCGATGTGACGGTCAGGCACACGCCGGATACTGCGACGCTGTCGCCCGTCCCGGCGTCCGCGGCCAGAGGACCGACGTCAATCACGAGTCCCGCCGAACCGGCCGAACGCGAGATTGCCTTTACGGTACCTACATGCTCTATAATACCTGTAAACATGGTATGAATTCCGCCATGTGCGCCCGGAGGATAAAAGTCAAAGGGACACTTTCCCCCGGCATTTGTTCACTTGCCGCTTCCCTGAAGCGACTCCAGTATGTGAACATAACTCTCATACCGCGCCTCGGTGACATCGCCCGCCTCGACTGCGGCCTTCACGGCGCACTGCGGCTCGTGGGTGTGGGAGCAGTCGGCATATCTGCACTGACCCGTGAGGGGCCTCATTTCAGGGAAGAAATGCTGCAGGTCGCGCCTGTCAACGTCCCACAGGCCGAACTCGCGTATGCCGGGAGTATCCACAACGTATCCGCCGAAGTCAAGTCGGAGCAGTTGCACGAAGGAGGTCGCGTGCCTGCCCTTGCCGGTGGCTTCGCTCACTTCGCGCACGGTAAGTCTCAGCCCGGGCTGAATGGCGTTCAGCAGGGTTGACTTGCCCACGCCGGAGGCGCCCGCGAATACGGAACTTTTCCCCTTCAGCGTCTCCTTGAGTCCCTCCAGGCCTTCGCCCGTCACGGCGCTCGTGAAGAGCAGTTCGTACCCTATGTCAGTGTAGCATGAGACAAGCGGCAGGATTTCCTCGCGGCGGGCCAGGTCCATCTTGTTTACGCATATAATGGATTCCAGGTCCCCGTTCTCGCCGGCGACCAGCATCCGGTCGATGAGGCGCGTGTTAAGTTCAGGCTCCCTTGCGGATGCAATGACGACGAGTCGGTCAACGTTTGCCACGACGGTCTGGGCCATGCCCTCACGGTGCGACGCCCGGCGCATGAGTTGCGTCTTGCGCGGCAGAATCCGCTCTATCGCGCCTGCGTCCCGCTCGCCGTGCGGGGGCAGAAAAAGAACGCGGTCGCCGACGCAGACCTTATGGGTCGCATCGCGCGGACCGCGTTTCAGTTTCTTGCGAAGCGAGCAGCGAACTCGCCCCTTCTTGCTCTCTATCAGCGGGAAATGACTGTCAACTCTCACCACGATTCCTTCCACCAGGTCGTTCTCGCGGCCGTTCGCAGTCATTTCTTCACAATCCCTACAGTGACATTGCGGAACCTGGCGGGAGCGGCTCCGTGGCTCATCTCCGCCGTTTGCGGCGGCTGGCCCTTGCCGCAATTCGGTACGCCCCACAACTTCCAGCGGTCTTCGTTGCATATCGCGTCACACGAGCCCCAGAACTCCGGCGTGATGCCCTGGTAGGTCGGGTTCTTGTATATCCGGCCCGGTTTGCCCCTCTTTATCTCCCAGGCTATCTCCGTGCCGAACTGGAAATTCAGACGCTTCTGGTCGATGCTCCACGACTTGTTGGTCGCCATGTAGATGCCCTTTTCCGTGTCGGCGATGAGGTCCTCCAGGGTCCAGTCGCCGGGCATGAGGCTGAGGTTCGTGTTGCGCACCATGGGGATGTTGGACCAGCCCTGGGCGCGGCAGCAGCCGCGGCTGCGCTCGTCATCGCAGAAGTGGGCAACCTCGCGGTTGGTCTGGTAGCCGGAGAAGATGCCGTTCTTCACTATATGCCAGCGCTGCGCGCGGACGCCGTCGTCGTCGTAGCCTATCGTACCGAGGCCGGTCGGCACGGTCGAATCCGCCACCAGGTTCACGATGGGCGAGCCGTACTTGAACTTGCCGAGTTTCTCCACCGTGGCAAAGGACGTCCCGGCGTAGTTGGCCTCCATTCCCAAAACACGGTCGAGTTCGGAAGGATGGCCGACGGATTCGTGAATCTGCAGCGCCATCTGGTGGCCGTCGAGGATGAGGTCCATCACCCCGGAAGGACACTGCGGCGCGGTGAGCAGCGCTACGGCCTCGTCTCGTGTCCTCTCGGCGTTTTCCAGCAGGCGCAGGGAGTTAATCAATTCGTAGCCGAGCGAGGCGTACTGACCGCGGAAGGACGCCGGATAGGAGCGCACCTGCGCCTCGCCGCCCTTCACCGCCGTGGCTGCGTAGCCCGCGCCTGAGCGCACGAGTTTCTGGTCTATGAAGGTCCCTTCCGACGTGGCCAGCCACTGGTGCTCCACAACGAAACTCATGTGGCCGGAAGCGACGCGGATGCGCCGGTCTTTCCTGAGGATTTCGTCAATCCTGTAGAGCAGGTCGAGTTTGTCCTCGATTGGCACATCAAAGGGGTCGATGAGGCAGGGCGTCTGCCAGCGGTCGTCGTAGACGGGCTCCGGTGCAAGGCGGACGTCCCCCGCCTTGACCCTGGCGCCGGCCCTGGCGATGCGGACAGCCTGCGCCGCTACGCGCTCTATCTCCTTTTTCGTCACCTTGTTGCTCGCCGCAAAACCCCACGCCCCATCGGCGATTACACGCACGCCAAAGCCGATATCGTAGTGGTCGTCGATGCCGCCTACGGCCCCGTTCTTCACGTTGATACCCTGCGCGCGCGTTTCAACAATCCTGATGTCGGCATACGAAGCGCCGCGACGCTTCGCCGTGCCCAGTGCTGCTGCGGTCAATTGACGCATGATATGTTCTCTCCGTACGGTTCGTTACAGGGGACGGGTTTTTAGCCCGCATTTCTCACCACGGGATGTAGGGAACGGCCTTTAGGCCGTTCCGGGGGACGGTCTAAAGACCGTCCCCTACATCGCAATTGTGTGACAGGGTGCCTGCTCGCCGTCAGCGAACGCTTGGCCGCTGTGCCACGTCAATCGCGACTTTGTGCGCAGGCGACAAAAACTCTGGTGAGAAATGCGGGTTAGAATTTTGTTTCGCTTGAAAAATTGAACTTCTTTATCTTCATCGCGGGAACCACAAACCCTCCGCCGAAGAACGCCCTGGCGAAGATTCGCTCGCGCGAAATCATCTCGACGTTGCCCAGGGCCTTTATGACGCTTTCCGTGAAGCGCATGTTCTTCACGGGTCGTTTAACCCGGCCGTTTTCGATGAGGAACGTGCCGTCCCGCGTCATGCCGGTCAACACAAGTTCCCGCCGCTCGGCCACGTTGGCGTAATGGAAATGCGTGACGAGCAGTCCCTTCTTCGTGCTTCTTATCATTTCCTCGAGCGAGGAATCCCCTGCTTCAACCACCATGTTCAGCGGCAATCCGCCGTAGGTGTTGGGCTGGGGCAGGGCGTGACCGGTGCTTCTCACCCTGTCCTTTCTTGCGGACTTGAGGTCATAGACCAGATTCCTGACCACTCCTTTTTCCATCAAAACTGTTTTCCGACGCGGCATGCCTTCGAAATCGAAAGGCAAACCGCTGTTGTCCGGGTGATAAGCGTCGTCAAGAATCGTAATATTATTGCCAAACAGTTTCTTGCCGACACGTCCCACCAGGAAACTGGTCCCATCCTGGACGGCCTGCGCACTGAAGCCGAGGCTCATGAAAAGCAGGAAATCGGTCACGGCAGCCGGTTCCAGCACCACCGTGTACCTGCCGGCGGGCACTGACGCGGGGTTTCTGCCCCCGACCGCTTTTTTGAAGGCCCTGTCGGCCAGGTTTTTCGTGTCGATCTTCGAGCAGTCCCTGCTCGCGCCTTCCGCCCAGCCGGCGCTGTTCTCGGTCAGGACGGTAACGCCGAACTCGGCGCTGGTGGACTTGTCGTAGGCGAACATGCCCCTGGAGTTCGCCAGCGCCAGTACGTTAGCGCCGGACGAATAGGTGCCGGCACACTCGACTCCGGCCCTGCGGCATTTCCGGGCGATATACCGAACCACTTCCGCCCGTTCCTCGGGTGTCAGTACCGCGGTGCGTTCAACGAAATGTTTCACCTTGCGGTACTCTTTCGGCCCGACCAATGGCGGGATTTTGGTCTCGGGACGTGCGGCCCCGGCCTGCTCGACGGCGCGCTCAACGGTGGCGCAGAGCGATGCGTCGTCAAGACAGTTCGTTGAGGCGCGGCCGGATGCCTTCCCGACTATCACCCGCACCGACAGGTCTACCTCCCGCGAGTTTACGTTCTGTATTATCGCGTTTTTCCCGAAACGCGTGAGCGAACTGTCCGCGTCGGACAGGATTACCTCGGTCTGCTTTGCGTTCGAACAGCCGAGAACCTTGTCGCAGATTTTCCTGGTCTGTTGCCTTGTAAGCATTCGCTTCCTCCGCATCCAAGGAGTTACTGGAATTAAGTAGTTTCTGTTGCGGAAAGCGGCCTTTCGCGCTCGGGGAGTCAGACCCTTTCCCGTCAGGCCCCGACCGGGGCCTTCCTCCTCAGCGTCTGACCCCCTCGCGGCCTTGCCCTTGCCCATCAGCCGCCTCGCTGCGGTTTCTGAACCTTGCCCGCCTTGTGGAGCGCCGCCAGACGCAGGTAGTCGTCCACGAAAGAACGAATGGCCTTCCGTCGCTCTTCATCCACTTCGCCGACTATCTTGCCCGGCAGGCCGACCACCATGGAGTTGGGCGGCACCTCCATGCCCTGGCGCACCAGGGCGCCGGCGCCGATTATGCAGTTGTCGCCTATGACCGCGCCGCTCAGCACTATCGAGCCCATGCCCACCAGCACGTCGTTTCCTATCGTCGCGCCATGCACTATGGCGCCGTGCCCGACCGTCACGCCATTCCCGATGTTGGTGCCATACTGGTCGTCGGTGTGAACCACCGCACAGTCCTGAATGTTTACCTCCTCACCTATGACTATGGGCTTCATGTCGCCGCGCACGACCGCGTTGAACCAGACGCTGGAGTCGCGCCCCATCGTCACGTCGCCTATGACTGAGGCGCTCTCGGCGATGAAAACCGACTCGTGGATATCGCCCTTGCCTGTTTCACCTGACACCTTCTCCTCCTCGCAGTATTACAACGTGAGATTCGGGGCAAGAATATTAGCACACCTGACATCCCATGTCAATTTTTCAGGCAAAGCTAAGCGGTCCGACATAAGTTTCTTGATGTTAGTGGCTCCGGGGACAGTCCCCATCCGCACCTGTTATCTTCAGAGTCAACCGCAAGAACACGCAGGACGAAAAGTACAAGAACAGCCGAAGGCTGTCACGTTGTAAGCAGGGTGAAACTGTGCTAGAATAACGCCTCACGTCGAATCCCGCTCAAGTCCACATTTCGTTGCGAGGCGGCTTCGCGGACTCGTGAAAACATGAATGAATTAATAGAAAAGGAACTGACGAAATGCGTGCGCTGCGGCAAGTGCCGCGCGCAGTGCCCGGTGTTCCTCGAAATCGGCACGGAGATAAGCGTCGCCCGCGGGCGCATTGCGCTGCTCGAGGCTTACCTCGACGGCCGCATACCATACAGCGAGAAGGTCAAGGAAACGATGATGACCTGCCTGCGCTGCCTGCGCTGCCAGGAGAATTGCCCATCCGGCGTGAGAGTGGACACGTTGATTAACTTCGCGCGTGAAAAGATGGCGGAGGAATTCGGCGTGCCCCTCGTCGGGCGTCTTATCTTCCGCGTGCTCCTGCCGCGCAGAAGACTCTTCAACGTGCTGGTGCGTGCCGGCTCAATACTCCAGAACCTGCTGCCCCGCTCGAAGCAGGACGCGCACCTGCGCCACCTGCCCCTGATGTTCCACGGCAAGCGGCGCATCCCAAGCCTGTCAAAACGCAGCGCCCTCAGAATCCTGCCTGAAGTATCAAAGGCCGAAAACGAGAAAAAGGTCGTGGCGTTCTTTGTCGGATGTCTGACCAATTATTCCTACGCACACGTGGCGCAGGCCATCGTGGAGTTGCTTAATCGTAACGGCGTCACGGTCATCACCCCAAAGAAGCAGTTGTGTTGCGGACAGCCGGTCCTTTCGTACGGCGACATTAAGGCCCTGAAGCGCCTGGCGGAGCATAACGTTGCGCTGTTCAACTCGGTCGAGTGCGACGCCATCGTCACGGGCTGCGCTTCCTGCGGCAGAATGATAAGAAAGGAATACGAACCCCTGCTGGGCGAATACGCCGGGGGCTTCAGCGCGAAGGTGTACGACGTCGGCGAGTTCATCGCGAAGTTCCTTGATGTTGAGTTCGAGCATCGCGACGAAACGGTCACGTACCACGACCCCTGCCACCTGAACTGGGGCCAGGGGATATCGGAGGAGCCGCGCGCGTTGCTGAAGGCGGCCGGCGAGTACCGCGAGATGCCGGACGCGATACGTTGCTGCGGCGGGGGCGGGTCGTTCAGCCTGTTCTATTACGACCTTTCCGCGCGGATAACCGCGCACAAGGTCGAGTCGATTCGGCAGACGCCCGCCGATACCGTCACCACGTCATGCCCGGGCTGCATGTTGCAGATTCAGGACAGGCTCGTTGCCGAGGGCGTTGACAAACGTGTAGTGCATCTCGCGGAATTCCTCCTCAACTCACAGCACCCCGCAGAAAAACTGTTACCTAAAGGGGTCTGACCCCTCTAGGTAACAGTTTTTGTAAGGGCCCGTCGGGGCGCGTCTTATGGCACGTTTGGGAGAACCGGAATGCGGATAGGCGAATTCAATATCAGGTTGATTACGGACGGAAGGTTCTGGCTTGACGGCGGCTCGATGTTCGGCATCGTACCCAGGAATTTCTGGAGCAGGCTGGTGGAGTGCGACGAGCAGAACCGCATGCCGCTGGCGCTTAACTGCCTGCTGATTGAAACGCCGGACAAGAGAATCCTGTTCGACACGGGTATCGGCACGAACACCTCTCCGAAGTTCAACAGGATTTACAAGGTCGCCGACGTGAAGGGCATGCGTTACAGGATTGAAGAAGTCGGCCTGAAAGTCGAGGACATAGACATGGTCATATTCTCCCATCTTCACTTCGACCATGTGGACGGGGCGGTGGATGTGGTTGACGGGACGCCCGCACCGGTCTTTCCTGACGCGGAATACATTGTTCAGGCGGGGGAATGGCATCACGCGCGGGACACAAACGAATTCACGGCCGGCGGCTACAGCGATTTTTCGTTCGAGGCGCTGGAAAGGACGGGCCGCCTGCGTCTCATAGAGGGAGATGCCGAAGTCATCCCCGGGGTGAAAGTTCACGTCACCGGCGGACACACCGCGCATCATCAGATGGTAATCATCGAATCCAAAGGGGAAAAGGCGGCGTGCTTTGCGGATCTCATCCCCATGCCGGCACACCTGCCGCTGCCGTACATCATGGCGCTGGATGAGTATCCTCTGCAGACGCTGGAGTCAAAGCGGCGGCTGCTGCGGCAGGCGGCGGATGAGAGGTGGCTGTGCTTCTTCGACCACGAATGCGACGCACCATTCGGCCGCGTGTGTGAGAAGGAGGGTCGGTTCGCGATATCATAAGCCCGCGCGTTTTCCTGTTCATCGCGCGGACATCACCGGAGGGGGGGGCAGACGTTGCCCGTCCAGGCGCGAGGGGACAGTCACCATCTACGAGCTGGCCCCGATAAATCGGGGCTGCGCTCCGTAATTCTGGGACAGTCCCCATCCGCACCTGTTTCTCAATATTTATGTCGGACCGCTCGCGAGGTTCCGTAATTGTGACAGTCCCCGTC
>JAUXGI010000176.1 GCA_030622295.1 Planctomycetota bacterium | reverse complement strand
ATATCTCGTATAACAGCAAAAGGGGTCAGACCCCTTTTGCTGTTATGGAATTCTGCTGTCCACAATGACGCCTGTCGCGACGTGGTATCTGGCATCTGCGAACAATCCTACCAAAGATGATGGCAACACTAATCCCCTTGCCTGTAAGGACTTCCGACTCTGTGGCTTGTGCGGTACATGAGCGTCTGTATGGGATCCTGGCATACAACGGTGACAGCCGTTCTGCTGCCGTATAACAGCAAAAGGGGTCAGACCCCTTTTGCTGTTACCGATGCGCTCAGCGATTAGTCCGCATTTCTCACCACTCACCACGGGATGTAGGGAACGGGCTTCCACTCGGACCCTGAGGGTCCTCGGGACGAGAACCCGAACGGGCAGCCCGTTCCGGGACGGACCCCCTCGCCCCTTCATGCACCGCTTGACTTGACTTGCTTTTTCAAGGGGAATACAATCGCGCACGGTTTCGTGAGCAATTGAACGACGACTTCTGTCCGGGGGACAATGCCATGCTCATTTCAAAGGAAGTCAAGATAGGCGCGGTGTTTTTCATCGCCATTGTCATCCTTGTCGTTTTCGCGGTTGCGGTCGGCGCAGTGTCCCTGGGAGGCGGACACGGCATGACCGTTTACTTCGACGAAGTGCTGGGGCTGGAACCCGGCAACGATGTGTGGCTCTACGGGAAAAAGATGGGCTCGGTACACAGCCTCACACACGCACCGACGACCACCCCCGGCGGGAAACAGGCCTTGATGGTCAAGGTTGTGCTCAACCTGGACAATGAGATAGCACTCTATGACGATTACGGCATCACGGTTGTGGACAAATCGGTCATCGGCGGCAGGGCCGTCCAGATAAGGTCGGGCACCCCCGGCAAACCCGCACATACGGGCACCGTATACGGCTCTTCGCGCGGCAACCCGCTGGCTACGATGGGAGAGGAGTTCACCGAATCTCTCCGTGTCGTGGACGCGTTCGTTGACGTCATCCATGATTTGCAGGAAGGCAAAGGCACGCTGGGTATGCTCATCACGGATGACGCGCTGTATCAAGAACTTGTCAACACCACGACCAAAACGGGCGATGTGCTGGAACTCCTTACCGCCGAAGAGAGTACTTTCAGGTCCCTGCTCGAGGACAGGGAACTGCCCGAGAACATCAGGGAGAACCTGGCGCAAATGAGGCGGGCCACACAGCAGTTCGCGGAACTCATGGAGAAGATAAATTCGCCCGATTCCTTCATCAGGCGGCTTGCCACGGATACGACGTTGTTCCAACGCCTGGACTCATTGGTGAAAAACCTCGACGAATTCTCCCGGATGCTGGGCTCCGGCAAGGGTCTCGGCAGGGCGCTCACCGACGAGAACCTGTATCGCGATATCGCCGAAATCGTGGCGGAGACGCGGCGCACTGTGAGAATTGCCCGTGAACTGATTGCGGAAGTACAGCGCGACCCGCAGGTGCTCATCGCCGGCAGGCCCACCGGCAAGGAGTCGTGGCTGGTGAGACAACTCCGCGGTGAAGTCGCCGCTCCCGCGCCCCGCGCCGCACTGGACAGGCGTAAACTCGTCCCCGAGGAATAGGCGGCGACACGTAATCGGCATGCCGGACGAGCGTGACATTCTGTGATAATTCACATGCACCCGTGTTAGAGGTTTCAGGTTTCCCCTCCCCCGACGGAGGAGGGGAAACCCAAAGCAACATCCTTTGGGAACGGTCATGCAGCATGAACAGAACCTCCTCCCGCCCTCGGACACTGCGCCCCTTTGGCAGCCGCTGTCACTGACCGGCAGCGCCCTGCTCGGCGCGTGTGAGTTCGCCGGCGAGGCCATTAAACTGCTGGCCAAAACGATTGCCAACCTCCGCTTCCTGCCCGTGCGCCTGCGAGAGACGATTGACCAGATGTACTATTATGGCGTAAGCAGCATCGCCGTCAATTCCATCTTCGCCCTTTTCAGCGGCATGATACTGGCCTTCAACACCGGCATAGTGCTCAAGGAACTCGGCATGAGCCAGACCATCGGCACCATCTCCGCCGTTGCCTTCTGCCGGGAGTGGGGCCCATTAATGACCGCTATCATCCTCACTGCTCGCGTCGGCTCCAGCATGACCGCGGAAATCGGCACCATGAAAATATCCGAGGAGATAGACGCGCTCGAGGTCATGGGAATAGACCCCGTGCAGTACCTGGTCCTGCCGCGCGTTGTCGCGCTGGCGCTGATGACGGTGGCCCTGACGATGATAAGCGACCTCATCGGAATCACCGGCTCCGCCCTCGTCGGCCATTTCCAGATAAACGTTCATTACCGCACCTTCTACAACGAAGCAGTCATGTTTCTGAAGTTCAAGGACGTCGTATGCGGCCTTGTAAAGGCGTTCGTCTTCGGCACGCTCATCGCCATCGTCAGTTGCGCGCAGGGATTGAGGACCACCGGAGGCGCAAGGGGCGTGGGACGCTCCACAATGTACGCCGTCGTCTCTTCACTTATTTTCATCATTATCATCGACCTGATCATTACCAAGGCCTTCTTCATGTAATGGAACCCCGGCGGTTATGATAAGACTGGAAAACGTGACCAAGCGCCTCGTGGGAAAACTCATCCTCGACGAGGTCTCGCTGCGCGTCGGTAAGTCCGAGACGTATGTCATCCTCGGTCCGAGCGGCGTGGGAAAGAGCGTCACGCTGAAACTCATCATCGGCCTCATGAGACCGGACTCCGGCAGGATTTTCATCAAGGACGACGACATCACCGGCATGGACCGCAAGCGGCTGTTCGAACTGAGGCAGGTATTCGGTTTTCTCTTTCAGTCCAGTGCGCTCATCAACTGGCTTAACGTCTTCGACAACATCGCCCTGCCTCTGCGCGAGAAGCGACGACTCAAGGAAGATGAATTGCGCGAGGCGGTCATGGAGAGGTTGAGACTGGTGGAACTTGAAGGCGCAGAGGATCTCATGCCCGACCAGTTGAGCGGCGGCATGAAAAAGCGCGTCGCCCTTGCCCGCGCCATCGTCACGAACCCCGAGATTATCCTCTACGACGAACCCACCACCGGCCTGGACCCCATCGTCGGCGAAACCATCAACCGGTTAATACTTCGCCTCCAGGAGAAACTGAACACCACCTCCGTCGTCGTTACGCATGACATCCACAGCGCATTCATGGTGGGCAATCGCATCGGGTTGCTTACGAACGGCAAGATAATCGCCGAGGGCACACCGCGCGAACTCATAAACTCCGGCGAGCCCGCCGTGCGAGAGTTCATCGACGTGACGGGAGTCAACCGATAACACGTCAGGCGACAGGCATGGAATACGCGACTTACTCCCCCGACATGCTCCCTGCAATTGTCAGGTTCTGGAACAATTCATTCCGTGAAAAGCGGAATTTCTTCCCCGTCACAGGGGAAATCCTCCGCAGCAGAATCTTCGAGAAAGAAACCGCTGCGGAGCGGTTCGACCCGCGGCAGTTCCTCGTCGCGGCTGAAGGCGGGGAGACAGCGGGCCTGCTCCATTACCTTGTACGCGGCGAAGGCATGTGCCGTGCAATCAACGCCGACTGGCCCGGCGGCGAGCAGGGATGCATTGCATTCTTCTTCGTCGCCGAGCCGTTTCGCAGGCGGGGCATCGGCCGGCGGCTGTTTGAAACCGCCCTCGATGCCCTAAAGCATACCAGGCAGGTCGTAATCGACACACAGTGCCACAATCCCTTCTACGGCAACAGCACCGGCCCGCGCACGCCCCTCTGGGGCCACACGGAGGGCATCGGCATCGACATCGACGACGCACAAACCATTTCGTTTCTCAATTCGCGCGGCTTCGCGACGACAGACACTGCGCACAGCCTCCTCCTCGAAACGGAAACGAAAGGGACCGGACCCCTCTTGTTGCCGTTTGGTTGTTCACTGCGCACCATTGAAAACGTACAACCGGTAATCGGCGCAGAGGCGGGTGTTGCCGTACCTTATGATGAGGATTGCCGCTTTGTCACGATGGCGTGCATCAAGGACGACATCACCGTCGGCGCAATTACGTTTTACGAGATGAAGGAAGTGGAAGCGGGCAAGGGGGCGATTTATCTGCTCGAAGTGGCGGAGAAGT
>JAUXGI010000310.1 GCA_030622295.1 Planctomycetota bacterium | reverse complement strand
TTAACCGAGGACCACGCCCCGAAAATCCGAAGCCTGAGACCGGACGTACCCGCGCATATAATCGCGGAGTGCTGCCGCCTCAAGGCGCGGATTGTCGAGAAGGACGAGCGCGAATCGGGCATCAGGGCGATGCTCAACTTCGGCCACACGGTCGGCCATGCCCTCGAGGCTGCCGGAGGCTACAGGGGCCTCCTTCACGGCGAAGCGGTATCAATCGGCATGGTCGCCGCGGCGAAGATGGCCCGGCATGTGGGCGCGGCTTCAGGGAAAACCGCGGAACGACTGATTGCCCTGCTGCGAGAGTTCGGTCTGCCGACATCTCTGCGCCCGGTAAAAAGACTCGACGTGAACATGCTTGTGCGGGCCATGAAGGCCGACAAGAAGGTGCGGGCGGGCGAGTTCACCTTCGTCCTTCCGCGAAGAACCGGCGCGGTCTCCATCGTCCCCGAAGTGCCGACAAGACTGGTGAGACGGGTGCTCAACGAAATGAGAAAGGAATAATGGCCGAAAACGACATAAAAGCCGCTCTGATACTGAACATGATACCCGGGCTGGGCTCGCGGAGTTTCCTGAAACTCAGGGAGCGCTTCGGCTCGGCAGAGGCCATACTCAAGGCATCCCTTTCCGCCCTGCGTGAAGTGCCGGACATCCGGCAGGACCTTGTAAAACGCATCGTCGAGACGCGTGATTCCGTGAACGTCGGCCGGGAACTGGAACTGGTGGAGAAATTCGGGGCGCGCGTTCTACCCTGCTGGAGCGAGGAATATCCCGAGCCGCTCCGCCACATCCACAGCCCGCCGATACTGCTTTACGTCAGGGGCGAGTTGCAGAAGACCGACGCGCTGGCCGTGGCCGTCGTCGGCGCCCGCCGGTGCAGCCTCTACGGCCGCCACCAGGCGGAAAGAATCGCGTTCGAACTGGCCGCGCGGGGCTTCTGCATCGTCAGCGGCATGGCACGCGGGATTGACGCGGCGGCACATCGCGGCGCACTGAAGGCAAACGGTCGCACCATCGCGGCACTCGGCACGGGACTCGTGAACATCTATCCAAGAGAACACAGAGAGATGGCCGAGGAAATCGTCCGGCACGGCGCCATCGTCAGCGAGTTGCCCATGACCACTCCCGTTGACGGCAGGAACTTTCCGCCGCGCAATCGCATCATCAGCGGGCTCGCGCTGGGGGTGGTCGTCGTAGAGGCGGCTGAGAGGAGCGGCTCGCTGATAACGGCCAGATGGGCGCAGGAGCAAAACCGCGACCTCTTCGCCGTACCGGGCAAAATCGACAATCCCCTCTCGATGGGCCCGCACAGGCTCATCCGCGACGGCGCGCGCATCGTCACGTCTGTCGGAGACATACTGGAACAACTGGGCCGCGTCGGCAAGATGATGGACGACGAAGGCGCACAGCAATTGCTCTTCGAAAAACAGGTGGAAGGCATGAATGACCGCGAACGTCTCATTTTCGAGGCGCTCGAACATGACGAACCCAGGAGCATCGACGACCTCGCCGACGAGTTGAAACTCCCCGTCTCCGAAGTCTCCTCCACCCTCACAATCCTCCAGATTCGCAAACTGGTCAAGGACATCGGCGGCAGAAATTTCATCCGCGCCTGACGGCACAGCGCCCGCGGGTTACATTGGCCTTGACGATATGATAATCGGAGCGATAATAATGCGCGAAACGCACCAGGAGGCCTGATATGCGCGATGGATTGGTTACAGAAGATGAAATCAAGAAACTGCTTGACCGGATAGCCGGGCGGTTCCAGCCTGCGAAGGTGATACTCTACGGGTCGTACGCCACGGGAACAGCGACACCCGGCAGCGACCTGGACATCCTCGTAGTAATGCCGGGGAACGGCAATATTGCCGGGGTTGCTCGAAGCATGAGAGAAGCAGTGGACGATTTTGTCGTGCCGGCGCACGTGTGGGCCATGCCAAGAGAACAATTTGAAGAGACTCGTGAGATCGTGGGCGGCATGGCCTACCCGGCGGCCAAATACGGGGTGGTGGTTTATGAGAAGTCGTGAGCAGGTAATCTGGGACTTCGTCCAGAACTGGCTGAAAAAGGCCGAAGAAGACCTCGAGGCCGCCAGGGTGTTGGTTCGCGAGCAACTTTCATCATACGACTCGGCAGGTTTTTTCTGCCAGCAGGCGGTCGAGAAATTGATTAAGGCCGTGCTGGTCAGGCATCAGATAGAGTTCCCAAAGACTCACGACATTGCCGCCCTGCTCAAACTCGCGGCCCGGGTAAACAATGAACTTGCTGATTCGCTTCGCGAGGCAACCCGGCTCACCCCCTATGGTGTCGAGTTCAGATATCCCGGTGACTACGAAGCGCTGGATTCCTCTGAGGCGCGCCGAGCGGTCGATATCGCGGAAAAGGCAAGGCATACCGTCCTTTCCCCCCTCCAGCCCTACCTCGACGCCGGCAGACCGTAACATTGTTATGTGCACACTCGTCAGGGGTATCGGCGGCAAAAACTTCATCCGCGCCTGACCTGGCCGCTGAGTCGCTGAGAACGCAGAGAATGAGTAGCGTGTTTGTAATCCGTGGAATCCGTGGTAAGAGGCCTGTTATTCGCGCGACCAGCGGAGGAGGCGGAGGCCCGTCGAGAGTTTTGATTTCATCTGGCCGATGCCCCGAATGGAGAAGACCTCGCGCAGCAGGCGGCCGGGACGCAGGTAGAAACGACGGTGCGCCTCGCGCAGAATGCTGCGCAACTTCTCCTCGTCCCAGTTTTCATTGAGC
>JAUXGI010000007.1 GCA_030622295.1 Planctomycetota bacterium | reverse complement strand
TTTGGCCGCCTCCGGGGCTTTCTTTCTGCCCAGCGCTTTGACGGCTTCCGTGCGGACTGCCATACTTCCGCGTTCCGTCATTCTTATCAGCGTCGATATCGACTTCGGGTGGTCAATGACCTCCAGGGCCGCTATCACCTCCGCGAAAACATCGTAGAACGCATCCGGAGGGACGGCCCGGACGATATTGTCAATCACGTCGGGTGATTCGAACTTGGCCAGGCCGCGGATTGCGGCCTTTACAATCCCGTCACTCTCGTCTCTCAGAGCCCTTACGAGGCTTTTCTTGGACGTGTCGTTCTGAATCTCTCCCAGCGCCGCTACGGCGGCCATCCTGATTTTCTCGTCTTTGTGAAGGATGTACTCCGACAGGCCTTTCGCGGCGCGTTCTCCGCCTATCGCGCCCAGTGCCCGGCACATCTTCTGGGAATTCGAGGGGCTTTTTTCCAATCGCAGCATTTTTGTCAAGGCATCAGTGCATTCGTCATTCCCTATCTCCTGGAGCACATCCACCAGTTTCCCACGGACCGAAGAGTACTTCGATTTCCTGGTCGGGAGGGCCATTTTCAGCTTGGTCTCGGAATCAATCTCCAGCGACTGCAGCCTGCTGAGCGCCCTGAATACGACTCTGAAGTGCTGGTCCTTCAG
Organism: Planctomycetota bacterium; assembly: GCA_030622295.1. Taxonomy (GTDB): domain Bacteria; phylum Planctomycetota; class B129-G9; order B129-G9; family B129-G9; genus B129-G9. The sequence continues at coordinate 13,255 of JAUXGI010000007.1, read as the reverse complement.
GCCCCTGGCCATGATTTGCATTTCTCTGTCATCTTCCGGCTTGAGGGCAACATAGCCCACTATTTCCCCCCTTATTGTCCAGTCTTCCTCCCCGGTCCTGCCCATGAATTTGAGAAACGCATCCAGAACATCCCCCTGGTCGCGCCGTTTGTTCAAATGCTTGACGGCTTCCATCCGCACGCCTTGGGCCCGGTCGTCAAGGGCGAGAATGAACACCTTGGTCTCGCCTATCTTCTTGCAGGTGGACAGTTGCCTTATCATGTGAATCTTGGTGCCGATCTCGCATCTCTTGAAAATCCCGTTCAGCGCATTTACCGCCCTGGGGGTTTGAAAGGATACTACTGCCGTTATAACCGCTTTGCGCACTCCCTCGTCACGGTCTCGCAGCCCTTCCACCAGCACGTTAAAGGCCGCATCGGTCTTCAGGCTCCCCAGTCTCCTTGCCGCCAGTTTGCGGTCTTCTATCTTGCCGAACCGCAACTGCTGCTTGAGAATCCTGACCTGCTCGTCCTCCTCCGCATCCACGTCATTCCCCACAGCCGCGACCGGACACACAAAGAGCAGTATAATCCAGCCCCCCACAAGAACTTTTCTGAACCTCTTCATGACACTGTTCCTATGAATGCGAGTCCAGGGACGCGACAGGTTTCAGGTTTAGTTTGTCATTTTACCACTATTACGCCTCAGCGTCAAACAGCGCGCAGGGCGCGACAGCATCCGGAAATTGCGGGCAGCGCCCCTAATTTCAACTTTGGGGTCAGACCCCGAAGTTGAAATCAGGGCAGTGAATTAGACGGGCAGGAAGATGAAATATTCGGCGAGTAAGCGTGGTGATGGGCGCTCTCAGACGGTAACGGCTTTGAAGACGTAGCGCTGCAACAGAAATATCGTCGCGGCGAGTTGCGCGGCCAGCCAAACCAGCGCGATAATCGTGGCCATGACGGCCTTTCCGGTGCCGCGCAATCCGCGTATCTCGCTCAACTCCGAAAAAGCGCCGAACGCGACTATAAGCGCAATCACATCAAGTATGACGCCCAGGCCCGGTATCAGGCCCACCAGAGCCAGAGTCAGGGCGCGCCTCGCCCTGGGGGATTCATCGTGGTGTTTCGGCAGGGGCTCGGCATCGGTGGGGATGGGCGTGGTCCTGGTGGGGAAGTCCCGTTTTCCATGTGTCGGCGGTTTCGATGCCTGGTCTGCTCCGCAACTCTCGCAGTAGTACTTTCCGTAATAGTGCACCAGGCAGCGCGCACAGAAATACTTCCCGCAAACGGGACACTGCTTGAAGGCGCGGGTGTCCGGATGAATCACGCAATAGCACTCCCTCCCGGACACGTCGGGGATCTCCTGTGACCTGTCATCTTCCATTGGCTCCGGCCTGTTCGTCAACTTTGTTGTTTTCTTATGGTCTCCCACAGGCAACTATACTGTCCTGGTATTCCGGCCCCACTCGATGGATTACGAACGTCTTCTTGTCAGGAAAGGCCCTTCGCAGCATTCGCAACAGAGCTGCGGTGTCGTCGTCATTGCGGCCCCTCATGCTGGTTATCACAGCATACTCTGTTTCAATCATTCTGTCTACCATCGCCGGCACAGCGCGAGAATCAACGTCCGCGACGGCAGCCAGCCTCTTTTGCATCTCCCTGACTTTCTTGAGGTGATGCGATGCGGCCAGCGCGCGCATGTCCGGCACCCCTAGCGCCAGCGCCACCTGCCCCACCGCAATCTGCGTCATGGCGGGGTTCACCGGCGGCTGCACAAACAACATCAGGCGGTCGTTCTGACCGTAATAGAACGCCGTCGCATCCCTGCTGCCCGCCGCAAGGGGTCTCTTCTGGCCGACCCACTCGCCCGCAAATACCCAGAAATGGCACGGTACACGCCAGTCCGACGCCTCGCGGTCAGGAGCCGACAGCAAAACCACGTGCCACCCCTTGCCGCTGTTGCTCACCCAACCGGACGGTACGTTGCTTTCCTCAATTGCCTGCAGTTCCCACCCGTGTATCAGGCCTTCCTTCAGGCATGCCTCTATGTACGTTCTCTGCTCCTGGTGTACATCCACTGGCGCAGCGTGTTCGGTCGGGCCTGCCTGTCTGCCTGGTGTCGTAGCGCAACTGTTCAAACCGATCATTATAGACACCGCCACTGCAAAAGCAACGTAATTTCTCATCGCTATACTCCAATACTTTGGTGAGGATACGGGGGAATGGGCGCCTCTTCCCACACTGCGCCTGTTCGCTTATGTATATCGTCTTCACTTGCGTCAATATTTAGCGCACATTTCTCACCGGGAAAGATAAGGCTCGGGCGGATGACTCCCCAAGCGCCTTCTCCCTCCCGGTGAGGAACGCGGATTGGAGTTATTGGCGCAACAGGAAAGGGCCCTGCTCATGCAGGACCCTTTTGGAGTTCACTTCCATGCGATTCGGTTATTTGACGAGAATCGCGTTGGCTATGTCACAGTGGTCATTATGATAGCCGCCCTCGCCGAAGTCCACCACTATCCTGAGTTTCGCAACCCCGGTTATGTCAACGTCAACGGGAAGCGGCTTGTCGCCGGTCTTGACCGTGGTCTTCTTGAGAAGCACCTTCTCGTCACCGTAAACCTCAACGGTAACGTTGCCCGGTTTTGGCACGTCGTTATCGATGCCGACAAACGCCTTGAACCTCTTGAAGTTGCCTCCGATGTCGAACGTCAACTCACTGTGCGAATGTGCGCCGATGCCCTTACGGTATATCTTGCCGTTGAGTTTCAGCGGCGGGCGTTTTTGCAGCGTTGAGCGGTCGCGCTGCCACGGGAAGGAATCGGACGTCGTCGTCCCGGGCAGGCAGATGTCACCGTATTCCCTGGTCTCAACCGTCGTGTTCGGAGGGTCGGACAGAAACACGAACGAACCGTTGAAGAATATCATCTCGGCGATTTCATCTACTGACATCTTCAGGGTAATGCCGTCGAGATCCGTTCTTACTTCAATAACGTCGTCCTTCCCGGAAACAATTTGCCCCGTGGCAATCTCCCCTCTGACGCCGAAAATTTTCACATAAGGGTCGACGCCGAATCCCTTCGGCAGGTTCACGGCCTTGAAGCCCAGGCCGACGATGTCCTTAAGATTGCCCGAGACTTTTTTCTTTGATTTTTCCCTCACCAGAACCACAGCGAGGTTGTCATCAATGCTGTCTATCAGGCCGTAGGCCTCGGTCTCGCCGCTCTTGACACCGTAAAAAAAGTCGAATTCCCATCGCTTTTTGTGCTTCATATATCGCGCGAAATCGGCCGAAGTTTCCGCAAGCGCCTTTTCGGCTTCGGCGACGAACTTATCCGCCTCCTTTTCAAACAACGCTTGCAGTTCCTCGGCGGTCATCATCGTGCCGTGGAACTCTATCCTGCCGAACGGCGCCGCCTTGGCTTTCCGCTGAAGCGACGCAAGGGCCAGTCGAAGATATACCCTCGGGGCCAGATTCTGCATCCCGGCGATGCCGTCAGTGCTCACGGTCCTCGTTTCCCCTCCGAGGAAACTGGACTTAATCTTCAGAAACAGGTCCGTTCCTTCCACCTCCGCGCCCAATATCTCGCCATAGATGACATTGCCGTTGCGCAGGTATATCTTATAATCCTTCTTCGGCTCCCTCTGCTGGGAGCGCAACTTCACCTCAATCAGGTCGGTCCATTTGTACACCTTGTCGCCGAACCTCATTGTATTCTTTTCCACATCAACCTTCGGTGACCCGGAGTAACTCTTTTCCCCTTGAACGGCGTTCACCTCCACATCCGCGACCACCACAGTGAACGTCAGGAATATGCCAACGACCATAACCACAACGCTTTTCAGTGCAGAACTCATTTCCGGTCCTCCGCAGTTGTCAGAAGTCAATTTTGCAGTCACCAACAGCACAAGGCAGGTCTAAACCTCGCCCGATGACCCGCCGCAAAACCTGTACCAAGCGCGCCGCTCGCGACGGACCATCTCTAACTGGCTGTTGTTTCACGCCTTATCGTTTATTTTCCGCACAAGAGACTCCGCCTGCATCCCTCAGGCGGTGGCGCATTTGTCGCCAACTTGATGCCGAATGGCGCTTTTGGCAACAGCCCCCCTCGGCGGAAGTGTGCAAAAACTCCCGGCGGCGCCGGCCCTGCACACAATTCCGAGATGCGCCCTGCTTACTCCCAGACGCACGTTTTCCATTGACGCGCGGCGTTCACCGGCTAAAATCAACAGCACCCGGCGGCGGTTTGGGTTGCCGGGCGGAAAGTAATCGACCGGGGGAGCGGACCATGACGATTGTTATCTATGATGACATATACCTGGAGCATGATACGGGCAATCATGTCGAGGTGGCGGACCGCCTCGTCCGCACGGTGGAGTACTTGAAGGAGAAAGGCGCGTGGGACGAGGGCAAAATGGCGGAACCGCGCGCGGCAACGGAGGAGGAACTGCGGCTCGTGCATGCGCAGTCGCTGATTGACCGGGTGCGCAATGTTGCGGAGAGCGGGGGCGGGTACCTGGATCCGGACACGGTGGTGAGCCCGCGCTCGTATGAGGCGGCGCTCTATGCCGCGGGCGGGGTGCTGACGGCGATTGACCGGATAATGCAGGGGAACGGCGGCAACGCGGTGTGCCTGGTGCGCCCGCCGGGGCACCACGCCACGCCTTCGCATGCCATGGGGTTCTGCCTGTTCAACAACGCCGCGATTGGCGCACGCTATGCGCAGAAGCGGCACGGCCTTGAGAAGGTGGCGATTGTCGACTGGGACGTGCACCACGGCAACGGCACGCAGGACGTCTTTTACGATGACCCCGACGTGCTGTATTTCTCCATGCACCGCTGGCCCTTCTATCCCGGTACGGGGAGCAATACGGAGACCGGCTCGGGCGCAGGCAAGGGATACACCATAAATATCCCGCTGATGTTCGGATTGACGAATAGCGAGTACGTGAAGATGTTCTCTCAAGTGCTCAGGGAGCGGGTTGAGCCGTTCAATCCCGACCTGATTATCATTTCAGCGGGATTCGACGCTCACGCGGACGACCCGCTGGGCAATTTCTGCCTGCTCGAAGACGACTACGGCAGGCTGACCGAGGAGGTGTGTCGCGCGGCGGAAGGCTGTTGCAACGGGAGAGTGGTTTCAACCCTGGAAGGCGGCTACAACCTGCAGGCGCTGTCCGCCTCCGTGTACGAGCATCTGCGGGCCATGCAGGCGAACTCCTGACCCCCTCGCAACGAACTCAGCGCCCGCGCGATTCAGTCTGCGCTGCATGTTCCTCTTCGCCGGAAGGCTCCTTGCCCGATTGAGCCGGCGCGACCCGTTCGTTGAGTTGCCTGCTCCCCACGTAGATGTAACCTATCCACGAGAGGACCGTCCAGCCTATGGCAACCCACTGGAACACCAACATGCTGCCCTTTGCCCAATACAACCAGCCCGGCAACTGTCCCCCGAATGCCGTGCAAAGTGACTGGAACAGCAGGACATACAGAACCATGCACACCTGAAAGACGGTTGTTAACTTTCCCGGTATCGTGGCCTCTACTTTCAGGCGGCCGTGAATGAGGAAAATGAGGAGAGCGCCCACGAGCATGAAGACGTCGCGGCTGATGATTATGACGGGCGTGTACCCTTCCAGTCTTGACCATGCGGGCCAGTATTCCATGGACAGCATGATGCAGGCGGTGGTCATCAACATCTTGTCGGCAAGGGGGTCCAGATAGGTGCCCAGTTGCGTGACCTCGGACCTGCGCCTTGCGAAGAACCCGTCCAGCGCGTCCGTGAGCGCCATAACCGCGAACACCCCCAGGGCACAGTAGACCATCCATTCGTAGCCCTCGTCCTGAACCTTGGTGGCGCAAATGATGAATAGTGGAATAAACAGGATTCTCAGAATGGTCAGGCGGTTGGCAAGTGTCATCTTCCGCGTCATGCTGTTCATCCCCACTTCGTTCAGATTCACAGGCATTCTATTTGCGCATCGCCCGCTGTCAAGCGGAAACCGCTCGCCCCCTGCATTCCGTTGCGCTATAATAGTTCGCGGAGTACCGCAAGCCAGCGAGGGGGTCAGGAGTTTATCCCGACGAAGGAGGGGCTGAGGAGCCCCGCCTCGCGGGGCGGGAAAGGGTCTGACTCCCCGAGCCTCGCTGGGAACGCGGGCTGGAAGTGCCGCTTTGTATTTCAGGGTTTGGGCAAACAAGCATTGGGTGAGGCGTAATGAAAATAAGCGAATTTCAGAAGACGATAGAGGACATTTATTACGAGCGCGACAAGGCGCGCGGCCTCGCCGGCACCTACCTCTGGTTCTGCGAGGAGGTGGGAGAATTGACCCGCGCGCTGAACCGGCGCGAAGAGGAAGGGCACGACCTGGCGGGCGAGTTCGCCGACGTATTGGCCTGGCTCTCCACGCTTGCCAGCCTCGCGGGCATAGACCTGGAGAAGGCGGCGGAGAAATACGCTCACGGCTGCCCCTCCTGCCACGGGACGCCGTGCGACTGCAGCCGGAAGTAGGCTCCACCCTCCTGACCCGATGCACTTGGGGAGCATTAAAGAATTGCTGGTCAGGCCACGATGCGCAGGCTTTAGCAAGGGGGTCAGACGCCAGGGAGCCCCGACTTGTCGGGGCGGGAGGGGTCTGACTCCCCGAGCGTACCCTTTTACCGGCAATTCTTTAATGCTCCCATGCACTTGACCCGGGGGGCAAAGTAGCGTAAAATATGCGCAGACTGAAGAGCAAGCCCTGAAGAAATCATGCCAAATTGACGATTACACAAACGCAAGCGCATGGCTTGGCGGACACATCCTTAAACCGTAACCGCGCGGGGAAAATCTACCGTTACTCCCAAATTGAGGCCAGCAATAAGTTGGAGGAAAACATGTTTGACCGGTTCACCGACAGGGCTCGCAAAGTGATGAACCTGGGCCGCCAGGAGGCACAAAGGCTGAATCACGATTATATCGGCACCGAGCACATCCTCCTGGGCCTTGTTCAGGAAGGCAGCGGCGTCGCTGCAAACGTCCTTCGGAATCTCGACATAGACCTGAAGAAGATACGCCTGGAACTGGAGAAGTTCGTGAAAAGCGGCTCGCCCACCATGACCGTGGGGCAACTCCCTTTCACGCCGCGTGCCAAGCGTGTGCTCGAACTCAGCGCCGAAGAGGCCAACAACCTCAACCATAACTACATCGGAACCGAGCACCTGCTGCTCGGGCTGCTCAGAGAGCAGGAAGGCTACGCCGCGCGCGTGCTGCTGAGCCTGGGGGTGAAACTGGAAGACGTGCGCGAAGAGGTCATGGAAATCCTCGGCGCAGACCCGTCGACCAGCATACCCGCCGACAAGTCCGCGCCCGCAGGCAAGTCGAAGACCCCCGCCCTTGACGCCTTCGGCAGGGACTTCACCCAGTTGGCCCGCGAGAGCAAACTTGACCCCGTCATAGGGCGGAAGAACGAAATCGAGCGCCTGGTGCAAATCCTCAGCCGGCGCACGAAGAACAACCCGGTGCTGCTCGGAGAGGCCGGTGTCGGCAAGACCGCCATCGTCGAGGGCCTGGCACAGGACATCGTGAACAACAACATACCCGAACTGCTGCGCAACCGGCGCATAGTCCTGCTGGACCTTGCCATGATGGTGGCGGGCACGAAATACCGCGGCCAGTTTGAGGAGCGCATAAAGGCCGTCATGGCCGAGGTGCGCAGGGCCGGCAACATAATACTGTTCATCGACGAACTGCACACCCTGGTCGGCGCCGGCGGCGCGGAAGGCGCAATCGACGCCAGCAACGTGCTGAAGCCCGCGCTTTCTCGCGGCGAGATACAGTGCATCGGCGCCACCACGCTGGATGAATACCGCAAGTACATCGAGAAGGACGGCGCGCTGGAGCGCCGGTTCCAGACAATCATCGTCGATCCCCCCACGCCGGTTGAGACACTGGCGATTCTGCACGGGCTGCGCGACAGGTACGAGGCGCACCACCGCGTGCGCTACACCGACGAGGCCCTGCGCCTGACCGTGGAACTGAGCAACAGGTACATCACGGGACGTTTCCTGCCGGACAAGGCCATCGATGTCATGGACGAGGCCGGCGCGCGCATACACTTGCGCTCGCTCACCAAGCCGCCCGACCTCAAGGATATCGAGGGGGAAATAAGCAAACTGGACAAGGAAAAGGAGGAGTCCGTTGCCGCGCAGGATTTCGAACGAGCCGCTCATCTGAGAGACAACGCCTACCAGTTGCGCAAGCGCAAGGAAGGCATAATCAGGACCTGGCGGCAGGACATGCAGGAAGTTGAAGGCGTCGTTGATGAAGACGCGATAGCGGAGACGCTCTCCAGGATGACCGGCATACCGCTTACGCGCCTGGAAAAGGGCGAGGCCGAGAGACTCCTGAACATGGAAAAAGAACTCCACGAGACCGTCGTCAGCCAGGACGAAGCAATCATGACAATCGCCAAATGCGTGCGGCGTTCGCGCTCGGGCATGAAGGACCCGCGCAGGCCGGTCGGGTCGTTCATGTTCCTCGGTCCTACCGGCGTGGGCAAGACGCATCTGGCCAAGCAACTGGCGAAATTCATGTTCGGCAACGAGGACGCCCTGATTCAAATCGACATGTCCGAATACATGGAGAAGCACAACGTGTCGCGCCTCGTGGGCGCCCCTCCGGGCTACGTCGGCTACGAGGAAGGCGGCCAGTTGACCGAGAAAATCCGCCGCAGGCCCTACTCCGTCGTCCTGCTGGACGAAATAGAAAAGGCCCACACCGACGTGTTCAACATGCTGCTCCAGATTATGGAGGAAGGCCGTCTGACGGATTCCTTCGGCCGGCACGTCGATTTCAGGAACATCATCCTGATTATGACGTCCAATATCGGCTCCGACGTCATCAAGGACCAGGGCTCGCTGGGCTTCGGCAAGCAGACCAAGGAGAGAACCTACGAAGAAATGAAAAAACAGGTGCTCAGGGAGGTGGACAAATACTTCAGGCCCGAGTTCCTCAATCGTGTTGACAGTGTAATCGTCTTCTCCAGTCTCACCGAGGAAGACTTGAAGGCGATTATCGACATCGAACTGGTGCACATCAAGCAACGCATGACCGAGCGTGGCATCGGGCTGGAACTCAACAACAAGGCCAAAGATTTCATCATTCAAAGCGGCACAAACCTGGATTTCGGTGCCAGGCCGCTCAGGCGCGCGCTTGAGTCGCTCGTGGAAGACCCGCTCTCCGAAGAGATACTGCGCGGGTCGTTTGAAGACAAAAACTACATCCTTGTCACCGTCCACGAAGAAGAGGACGAAAAAGGCAAAAAACATCCGCACCTGTACTTCGACGGGCAGAAGCGCGAACCCGCCCCCTCGCAGGCCACCGCGAGCGGCACATAATCTCCCCGTTTGCTATTGAAAAGCCCCTGCTATCGCGTAGAATAGCAGGGGCTTTTTGCGCGTCTGCATCCAAGGCTGTGGCTCGGGAATGTGGGTGCGCATGAATTCACCAAAACGCAAAAGGAAGAAAGGGGGCTGTGCCCCCGCGTCGACAGGAGAAATTCGATGGAACCGATAATAGCGTCCGTCGCACTGGTGGTTGGTCTCGCGCTTGGCGCACTGGCCGTCCGGCAGATGGCCAAAGCCCGCACCCAGGCGGAAATCGCCACCCTCACGGAACGCCTGGCCGGCAGGGAGAGAGAACTGGACGCGGTGCGCCGGGAACTGGAGAAGGTCGGCAAACTGACGGAAGCCAACGCCCGGCTCATGGCGGAAAACGAAGGCCTGAGGAAAACCATCGACGCTGAACGCAAAGCCGCGGACGAAAAACTCGCCCTCCTGCAAGAAGCAAAAGAGGCCCTCCGGGAAACATTCAAGGCGCTCTCCTCAGACACACTCAAGGCAAACAACGAAGTCTTCCTGAACATGGCCAAAACGACACTGGAGCCTATCCAGGGCAAATTGGAACACTATGACAAACTTGTGCGCGAACTGGAGAAGTCTCGCCAGGAAGCCTATGGATCGTTGCAGGAGCAGTTGAAAAGCCTTATAGGTTCCGAGGACAAACTAATATCCGAGACCGGTAAACTGGCCCAGGCGCTGCGAGACCCCAATGTCAGAGGACACTGGGGGGAGTTGCAACTGAAACGCGTTGTGGAACTGGCCGGAATGCTGGAATACTGCGACTTTGAAAAACAGGTCAGTGTAAGGATGGAAGGCGGCAGTCTCCGGCCCGACCTCGTTGTGCGTCTGCCCGGCGGGCAGAGCGTCATAGTAGACGCCAAGACACCTCTGAATGCCTACCTCAACTACATTGCCGCCCAGCATCAAAACGAGAAAGAAGAATACCTCGCCAAACACGCCGAGCAGGTGCGCGCCCACATGAAAGTACTCTCCAGCAAGGGCTACTGGGAGCAGTTCCAACCCGCGCCGGAATTTGTCGTCATGTTCCTGCCCGGCGAAAGCATTTTCAGTGCGGCCCTGCAAAAGGCCCCCGAACTCATACAGGAGGGCGTCAAGGACCGGGTGATGGTGGCCAGCCCTATCACACTTATCACCTTGCTTCGTGCCGTTGCGTACGGCTGGCGCAAGGAACAGATAGCGGAAAACGCCCAGAAGATAAGCAATCTCGGCAGGGAACTCTACGAGCGGATATCCACGATGGCCGGCCACTTTGAGCGACTGGGCAAATCGCTCGACGGCAGCGTACGCGCATACAACGAAGCCATCGGCTCGCTGGAAGGCCGCGTCCTGCCCAGCGCGCGGCACTTCAGCAAACTGGGCGTTACCGCGGCCGAGGAGATACCGGAGATCGGTGAAGTTGACCGCGTCCCACGCGAGTTGCATGCCCCCGAACTTCTGAATGGCGAAACGCCCGCCGAACTGCCCGGCGAGCAACTCTCTCCGGACTCGGAACCAAATTAAAACCTGTTCCTTACTGCGCCCTGTGCGACAGAAAATATTTCGCGCAAGAAACTTCCGACATCGGAACACCAGATACGTATAAGATAGACATCACCAACCACTGATGCGAAAGGGGGAGAGATGAAAACCATCAAAACAGCGCTTGTGCTGCTGGTCGCCTTCGGCATTGCGGCGGGAGGGTCCGGTTGCTCCCGGCCGAGCGAGGAGGAGAAGACGACCGAAGCGGACGTCCCTTCAGACATGGAAGCGCTCATCAACCAACTGCATTCCGAGGTTCCCGCAGAACGCGCAAGCGCCGCACGGGAGTTGGGCGAAATGGGCGAAAATGCCGCCGCCGCCGTACCGTTTCTGGTAGAAATGCTGGGGGATTACGCTAACTTCTCCGAATCTGCCACAGTTGAAGGAGCGGCGGCAGAGGCATTGACGAAGATAGGCAAGCCGGCCGTGGAGCCGCTCATCGCCGCCTTGAAGCACGAAAATGCGAGCATTTGCCATAACGCCGCAAAAGTCCTGAGCAAAATCGGCGAGCCGGCCGTGCAGCCGCTGATAGATGCCCTCGAGGACGAGAATGAAAACGTCAGGGCCGATGCCGCATACGCCCTTGGGATAATCAGAGACAGTCGCGCAGTTGAGCCGCTGATTTCGGTCCTTAACGACGGGCACGCGGATGTTCGGAAAGCCGCAGCCCACGCGCTGGGCCGGGCAAAGGACAAGCGTGCCGTGGAACCGCTGACAGCATTGCTCCAGGACGAAGAGTGGTACGTCCGAAGCGCTGCGGCGGATGCACTGGGCAAGATAGAAGACAGCCGCGCACTTGACGCACTCGTAAACGCCCTGGAGGATGAAGACTTCGGCGTCCGAAGGTCCGCCGCCCACGCGCTCGAACTTATTGGCGACAAGCGCGCAATAGAACCGCTGACGGCCGCCCTTGAGGACTTTAACGCCGAAGTCCAGGCCGCAGCGGCAAGGGCGCTAAAGGCAATAAGAGAAAAGGAAGGCACGCCGGTGCCGGTTCCCGCCGAGGTGCAGGAACTAATCGACAAGTTGAATTCCGAAAACCCCGAAGAACGCGCCGGTGCCGCTTACGAGTTGGGGCAGATGGGCGAAAAGGCCGCTCCCGCCGTACCATTCCTGATTGAAATGCTGGAAGGCAATGCGCGTTTTGATTTCGCCGGTGCGGGCAGGATTACAACTCCGGGCGTGGAGGCCGCATGTGCCCTGGTGAAAATCGGCAAACCGGCCGTCGAGCCGCTGATAGAAGCGCTCCGGCACGAAGACCGGCGCATCCGTATCAGTGCGGCCGCAGTACTGGCGGAAACAGGCGATGCCCGCGCTGCCGGGCCGTTGGCTGCGCTGCTCGAAGATGAAGAGGTTGCCGTCAGGAACACCGCGCTGCAAGGGCTGGTGCGCATGGGAGAGCCCGCGGTAGCGCCGCTGATTAATGCCCTGGGGAGCGACAGCGTTAGTCTCCGCATGGATGCGGTCAAAGCGCTGGCCGAGATTGCCAAGCCTGCAGTCGAACCTCTCATCGCGGCGCTCAAGCATGGAAACAAGCACGTGCGCCGGTACTCCGCGGAAGCGCTCGCCATGATAGGAGACGGGCGCGCCACCGCGCCGCTTGCCGAGGCCCTCAAGGACGACGATAAGGATGTTCGAGCCGGCGTTGCGTACGCTCTCGGGAAGATGGCGGATGCCAGGGCCGTTGGGCCGCTGATTTCCACACTGAAGGATAAGAACGCGGATGTTCGAAAGGCGGCGGCCTTCGCGCTGGGCCGGGCAAAGGACAAACGTGCCGTGGAAGCGCTGATAGCCCTTCTGCAAGACGACGAGTGGTACGTTCGCAGCGCCGCCGCAAACGCCCTGCGCGTCATAAAGGACAGCCGTGCGGTCAAGCCGCTAATCACGGCCCTTGACGACGAAGACTTCGAAGTCCGCAAGTCCGCAGCGTCTGCACTTGGCCACATCGGCGACGCCGGGGCAATCGAACCGCTCATAGACGCTCTTGACGATTTCAACGCGGAAGTCGGCACGGCGGCGGCGGAAGCGTTAAAGGAGATAACCGGGCAGAACTTCCGATTGAATCAGAAACAATGGCAGAAGTGGTGGGAAGAGAACAAGGAAGATTTCTTGAAGGGCGAATGAGGCTGGCCTAAGAATGATTTTCTGCTCCGGGTCCCCTTCAGTCCCTGTTTATTTTGTTTCTCCCCGTTCTTTCCGCGGTCGGCTGTTTCCAATCAGTCAACCACGAGGGCGCGGCCCATTTCGTACGCCCGGCGCAGATAATCCTGATAAGTTTCGTGATATGACTTCGCAAGATCCGCGCCCAGGCCCATCTTTGCAAACATCCCGGCCAGTTCTTCCCCGCTCATGCCGA